>JAYTXT010000045.1:0-2621 GCA_043742765.1 Gammaproteobacteria bacterium
GATCGATGCGGCGATGACCGTACAGGGCAAGGTCGGCAATTTCGACATCACCTACGCGGGCTCGTACCTGAAGCGCCATACTTACGGCGCGTCGGACTACGCCGACTACCAGTTTGGCTACCAGCAATACACGCAGTACTGGCCGGCGGACTACGGCTTCGTGAACTTCCCGACGAGCCGCTACCAGCAATACAGCAACGAGCTGCGGGTCGCCTCTCCCCAGGACTTACCGGTGCGATTCATAGCGGGGCTTTACCAGCAGCGCCAGCTGCAGGACATCTACAACAACATCGCGACGCCGATGAACACCCGCCCGCAGTATGAGGTGGGTTATCCCAATCCGCCCAACGGCTATGGGGGCACCGAATACCTGCTGGACGAGGAGCGCGTCAACCGCGATACCGCTGCGTTCGGCGAAGTCACCTGGGACATCACCTCGAAGCTGTCCGTACTCGGCGGCATCCGCAAGTTCAAATACGACAATTCGCTCGAGGGCTTCTACGGCTTCGGCATCAACGCCTTCGCAACGCCGCCGCCGCCGCCGCTGTTTCCGGGCGGCCCGCCGGGACCGGGCGGTATTTCTGGCGAGCAGACCTGCAAATCGACGCACGTTTGGACTGGAGGAATTCAACCCGCACCGTGCGAGAACATCAACACCAGCACTTCCGGCACTGGCTGGACGCCGAAGGTCAATGTCTCGTACAAGGTCACCGACCGGGCATTGGTCTATGCCACCTATTCCAAGGGTTTCAGGCCCGGCGGTGTGAACCGCACCAACAACGCGCCACCCTACACGCCGGACTTCCTCAAGAACTACGAGGTAGGTTGGAAGTCCATGTGGTTCGACAACCGCCTGCGCGTCAACGGGGCCGTCTACTACGAGAAGTGGAGCGACTTCCAGTTCACCTTCAAGGGGAAGGGTGGCATCCCGGCCATCGCCAACGCCGGCAACGCCGCGGTGAAGGGTGCCGACGTGAGCGTGGAGTGGGCTGCGACGCGCGACCTGACACTGCACAGCTCGGTGACGTATTCTGATGCGCTTCTCCTCGACAACTACTGCGGCGCACTTGGCGCCGATGGCGCACCCATTACCTCCAACCCGTGCTTGGTTCCGGGAAAGGCACCGTTCACGCCGACTGCGGTGGCCGGCACGCGGTTGCCCGGTACGCCGAAGTTCAAGACGAATGCCGGTGCGCGTTTCGAGTTCCCGATCGGCGACTGGCAGGGCCACGCGCAGGCCGACCTGGTCTACCAAACCTCCGTCATGCCGCAGCTGCTCAACCTCGATTCCAGCGTCCTCGGCCCACAGGGATCCTACGCACTCACAAACTTCTTCGTGGGCGCGGAGAAGAACGGCCTGTCCGTGGAATTGCTGGTGAAGAACGCGTTCGATCGCCGCGCCAGCCTGTATAGGTACGCCAATTGCGGTACTGCCCAATGCGGAGTAGTTGCAACGTATGAGGTAGTCGCCCAGCCGCGTCTCATCGGCGTACAGGTCGGACAGCGGTTCTGAGCGTAACTGCCCTTACCTGAGGGCGCTGGGCAGTTTGGTCCAACGCGGTGGTACACCCCGACAAGGGTCACCACCGCCTTGGCGGGCGAGACCCTTCAGGAGTCAGATGAGCAATCAAGCGCACGCGCGCGGGCCCACATCGCCCGCGGGCCTGGTCTTCACGGTGTCGGTCGCCATGCTGATCAACTACGTCGACCGCGGCAACCTCGCCACAGCGGTGCCGTTGATCCACGACGAGTTCGGCCTGTCTTCCACCCAGCTCGGCCTCCTGCTCTCCGCGTTTTATTATAGCTACGTGGCCTTCATGATTCCGGCCGGGTGGTTGACGGAACGCTTCGGGCCGAACCGTGTGCTGGCCGGCGGCGTCTTCATCTGGGGTCTTGCGACGCTGCTCACGGGCTTCGCCACCGGGTTTTGGACTTTACTGATCTTCCGGCTCCTGCTCGGTGTCGGCGAGAGCGCGGGTTTCCCGAGTGCCTCGCTGCTGTTTGCGCGGGGATTGAAACTCACCCAGATCGACTTTGCCAACGGCGTGCTGGGATTCAGCTACTTGGTAGGGCCGTCCATCGGCACCGTGCTGGGTGGTCTTCTGATGCCGATCTATGGCTGGCGCGCGGTGTTCATCGGCTTTGGCATCCTTTCGATGTTCTGGATCCTGCCGCTCTTCAAGATCCGCTCGCTGCCGCCGGAACTACTGCCCGCCGCTGAGGGTCACGTGGGGCTGGATCCCGCCGCTAAGCCGCTGTTCGCCAGCATCCTGCGCCAGCCAGGCCTCTGGGGTGCGAGTCTCGGTCACTTCGCCAGCAACTACAACTTCTACTTCATCCTCGCCTGGCTGCCTGACTACCTGGTAAGGGAGCGCGGCTTTTCCCTGCAGAGCATGGCCTATGTAGCCGGCATCGCCTACCTGATCAATGCGGTGAGTGCTTTCCTCGCAGGCTGGGCGGTGTCCGCATGGACGCGTAGCGGCCGATCGCCGAATGCATTCTACAAGTCCATCATGGCCTTTGGGCACGTCGCCTCGATGGGCACCATGGTCGGCATGGTGGTGCTGCCCATTCAGGGCAGCATTGCCTGCTTGTGCCTGTTTCAGTTCGCGGTAGGCATC
>JAYTXT010000046.1:0-4309 GCA_043742765.1 Gammaproteobacteria bacterium
GCACGGCAAGGACCTGGCCGGCCTGCACCGCGTGGCACTGGGACGCGCGCCCGACCTGCTGCTCGCGCGTCTGGCCGAGAACGAGCATGTGCTGTTCGACGGCTGCAACGTGCTGACCACGGCAGTCAAGAACAATCGCCGCATATCGCCGGCAGGCGAATGGCTGCTCGACAATTTCTACCTGATCGAAGAGCAAGTCCGCACCGCCAAGCGCCATTTGCCGCAAGGCTACAGCCGCGAGCTGCCGCGCCTCGCCCACGGGCCGTCGGCCGGCCTGCCGCGCGTCTACGACATCGCGCTCGAGGCGGTCTCGCACGGCGACGGCCTGGTCGATCCCGACAGCCTGAGCCGCTTCGTCGCCGCCTATCAGAAAGTGATGCCGCTCAAGCTCGGCGAGTTGTGGGCGATACCGATCATGCTGCGCCTGGCGCTGATCGAGAACCTGCGCCGCGTCGGCGCGCGCGTCACGGCGAGCACGACCGACCGCGAGCGCGCCGACGCGTGGGCGGATGAAATGATGGAGGTGGCCGAGAAAGACCCGAAGAGCCTCATCCTGGTGGTCGCCGACATGGCGCGCTCGAACCCGCCGATGGCGAGCTCGTTCGTCGCCGAGCTCGCGCGGCGGCTGCAGGGCCAGAGCGCAGCACTCGCGCTGCCGCTGACATGGATCGAGCAGCGCCTGTCCGAACTGGGGCTGACGATAGAGCAACTCGTGCAGACCGAGACCCAGAAGCAGGCGTCGGGCCAGGTCTCGATCAGCAACAGCATCGGCAGCCTGCGCTTTCTCGGCGCGATGGACTGGCGCGAATTCGTGGAAACCATGAGCGGCGTCGAGCAGAAGCTGCGCGAAGATCCCGGCGGCGTTTACGGCAGGATGGATTTCGCCACGCGCGATCGCTACCGGCACGCCGTCGAGAAAATTGCGCGTGCGAGCCCCCTGTCCGAAATCGAAGTGGCGCGCAAGGCGATCCAGCTCGCGCACGAAGGCGCAGCGGCCGCGCTCGCGAAAAAATCTGCTGCCGGCGGCAGCCACGCCGAACGCAACGCGCACGTCGGATATTTTCTGGTCGATGAGGGCCTGCCTTTGCTCAGGCGCGCGGCGCAGACGCGCTGGTCGATGGTTGATGCCGTGAGTCAAACCGCGCGCCGCATTCCATTGGTGCTTTATCTGGGCGCGATTGCGCTGCTGACACTGCTGTTCGCCGCCGGGCTGGTCGGGGAAGCGCTGACTGCCGGCGCCCGGGGCTGGCCGCTCGCCGGACTTGGCGCGCTCGCGGTACTTTGCACCAGCCATCTCGCGGTCGCGCTGGTGAACTGGTTCGCGACGCTGCTCGCCAAGCCGAAGCCGCTGCCGCGCCTCGATTTCTCCCTCGGCATCCCGTCGGAATGCCGCACGCTCGTCGTGGTGCCGACGATGCTCACGGACGCGCCGGCGATCGAAGCGCTGGTCGAAGCGCTCGAAGTGCGGTTTCTCGCCAACCGCGATGCCCATCTGCACTTTGCGCTGCTCACCGATCTGGCGGACGCGCGCGAAGAGAAACTGCCGGCGGACGAGGCGCTGCGCGAATTCGCGCGCAACCGCATCGAGGCGCTGAATAAAAAATATGCCGCGAACGAGGACAGTTTTTTTCTGTTCCATCGCCCGCGCCGCTGGAATCCCCGCGAACGGCTGTGGATGGGCTACGAGCGCAAACGCGGCAAGCTCGGCGAACTGAACGCGCTGCTGCGCGGCGGCGGGCACGACAGCTTCGCGCTGATAGTCGGCAACACTGAAGTGCTGTCCGGCGTGAAATACGTGATTACGCTCGACACGGACACGCAGTTGCCCCGCGATTCGGCGTGCCAGTTCGTCGGCGCCATGGCGCACCCCCTGAACCGCGCGCGCTATGACGCCGCACACCAGCGCGTGACGGCGGGCTACGGCATCATGCAGCCGCGCGTCGCGGTCAGCCTGCCGGGCAGCAACCGCTCGCGCTACGCGCGGCTGTTCGGCGCCGAGCCCGGCATCGACCCGTATACACGCACGGTCTCCGATGTCTACCAGGACCTGTTCGGCGAAGGTTCGTTCATCGGCAAAGGCATCTACGACGTCGATGCGTTCGAGCTGGCGCTGAAAGACCGTTTGCCGGAAAACCGCATATTGAGCCACGATCTGCTCGAAGGCTGTTACGCGCGCGCCGCCCTGTTGAGCGACGTCCAGCTCTACGAAGAATACCCCGCGCGCTACGCTGCGGACGTGAGCCGCCGCCACCGCTGGATCCGCGGCGACTGGCAGATCGCGTCGTGGGTGCTGCCGCGCGTTCCCGGCAGCAGCGCGGCCGCTGCGCGCAAGCGCAATCCGCTGTCGTACCTGGCGCAGTGGAAGATACTGGATAATCTGCGGCGCAGCCTCGTGCCGGTGGCGTTGACGCTGCTCATGCTGCTGGGCTGGACGTTTTTCCGCCCGGCATGGTTCTGGACCGCGGTCGTCGCCGGCATCATCGCCATTCCACCCTTGGTTGCATCGGCGCTCGATTTATTGCGCCGCCCGGACGACGTACTGCCGCGCCAGCACCTCACCGCCGCGCTGCGCGCCATGGGCGGCCACCTCGCCCAGTCCGCGCTGACGCTGGCCTGCCTGCCGTACGAAGCGTGGTACAGCCTCGACGCGATATTGCGCACCAACTGGCGCATCCTGGTCTCGCGTACGCGGCTGCTCGAATGGACGCCGTCGAGCGGCGTCGAGCGCACGCTGCGCGCGGGCATCCTGGCGAGTTACCTCAAGATGTGGATAGCGCCGGCGATCGCGATCGCGTCCGCGATATATCTGGCGCGAATGGCGCCGGCCACGCTGGCGATTGCCTCGCCGGTCCTGCTCCTGTGGATGGCGGCGCCGGGACTGACGTGGTGGCTGAGCCGCTCGCTGCCGCCGCGCGAAGCACGGCTCACCGGCGAGCAGCACGTCTTTCTGCACAAGCTTACGCGCCAGACGTGGGCGTTCTTCGAGACCTTCGTCGGACCCGATGACCACTGGCTGCCGCCGGATAATTTTCAGGAGCATCCGCTGCCGGTGGTCGCGCACCGCACGTCGCCGACCAACATCGGCCTGGCGCTGCTCGCCAACCTCGCGGCGCACGACTTCGGTTACATCCCGGCGGGCGAGCTCATCGCGCGCACGGCCGGCACGCTGGAGACGATGCAGGGACTCGACCGGCATGAGGGCCACTTCTACAACTGGTATGACACGCAATCGCTGCGGCCGCTCGCGCCGCTCTACATTTCGTCGGTCGACAGCGGCAATCTCGCGGGCAATCTGCTGACATTGCGGCCGGGCCTGCTCGCCCTGCACGAAAGCAGAATCGCGGGCGTGCGCTGGTTTGAAGGGATAGCCGATACGCTCGGCGTGCTCACCGACGTCGCCGGACCGGCGGCGACGCCGCAGTTTGCGCAACTGCAGAGAGACGCGGAATCCGCCTATGATTCGCGTCCCGCCACGCTCGCCGCCGTACAAATTTGGCTCGTGCGTCTGACGGCATCTGCCGACCAGCTTGCCGCCAGCCCGGCGCTGGCTACCGCGGCAGCGGACAGTCCCTTGCTATGGTGGACGCATGCGCTCACGCGGCAATGCCATGGCGCGCTCGATGAACTGACGCTGCTGGCGCCGTGGCTGACGCTGACGGATATCCCGGACCGTCTGCGCAGCATACTCGAGACGATCGAGATTCCCACGCTGCGCGAACTGGCTGCGCTCGACGAAGCGTGGCTCGCGGCGATCGCGCAACGTCTCAGCTCCGCCGCTACCGCCACGGAACAGGCGTCGCTCGACGCGCTGCGCCAGCACGTCGCCACGGCCAGCACGCGCGCCGCCGAACGCATCGATGAAATCGGGCGTCTCGCGCAGGCGGCCGACGAGATGGCCGCGATGGACTACGGTTTCCTCTACGACAAGGCGCGCCATCTGCTCGCCATCGGCTACAACGTCGCCGACCGCCGGCGCGACGCCAGCTACTACGATCTGCTCGCATCGGAAGCGCGGCTGTCCAGTTTCGTCGCGATCGCGCAGGGACAAGTGCCGCAGGAAAGCTGGTTCGCGCTGGGCCGGCTGCTCACTACCAGCGGCGGCGAGCCCATGCTGCTGTCGTGGAGCGGCTCGATGTTCGAGTACCTGATGCCGCTCCTGGTGATGCCCGACCACCCCAACACCATCCTCCACCGCACCTACAAGGCGGTCATCGCTCGCCAGATCGAGTTCGGACGCGAACACGGAGTGCCGTGGGGCGTGTCGGAATCTGGCTACAACACTGTCGACGTGCACCTGACCTACCAGTAC
>JAYTXT010000047.1:0-3218 GCA_043742765.1 Gammaproteobacteria bacterium
GGCCACAAAATTGGCCGCGCTGCTCGACCCCGATGCCGACGGCGCCGCCTACTTCAGCAGCCGGCGCTCGACCAATCGCACCGCCAGCGACACGCCGCAGGTCGCGTAGGCCGCGAGCACCAGCACGTCGAGCCAGGGGTGCGCCATCGGCATCCCCAGCGTGATGCCACGCGCCAGGTCGGCGCCGTGCGTCAGCGGCAGGAAAGCGCCGATGACCTGGATCGCGTGCGGGAGCGCGGCGCGCGGGTAGAACACGCCCGAAAGGAACAACATCGGCGTGATCAGCAAGGTGAAATAGAAGATGAAGAATTCGTAGGATTTGGCCACCGCGGTCATGATCAGGCCGAGGCCCGCGAAGGTCAGGCCGATCAGCAGCACCACGGGCATCACCAGCAGCGGCCGCAGTCCGTGTGTGATGCCGAGCAGGTACATCGCCAGCAGCATGGCTGCACCCGAGAGCGTGGCCTTGAGCGCCGCCCAGATCCATTCGCCGAGGACGACGTCGGCAGCGGTCATCGGCGCGTGCATGATGCCTTCCCAGGTGCGCTGGATCTTGAGCCGTGAGAATGCGGAGTACAGCGCCTCGAAGGTGGCGCTGTTCATGGCGCTGAAGCAGAGCATGCCGCCGGCCAGGAAATTGATGTAGCGCATGCCGCTGATCGTCGGCATGAAGGCGCCCAGCCCGACCCCCAGACCTACCAGGTAGATGATCGGGTCTGCCATGTTGCCGACCATCGAGGCGAACATGAGCTTGCGCCACACCAGGAAATTGCGGCCCACCACGTGCAGGAAGCGCAGCCCGAAGCGTTCGATCAGCGGTTCAGTCACGGATATCGCGTCCGGTGAGCTTGATGAACACGTCCTCGAGGTTGGCGGCGCGCGACAGGGCGCGCAGCGCCGTCTGGCCCTGCAGGGCCTCGAGGAGCGGCGCGGCATCGCGGCAGTAGCAGAACGCGGTCTCGCCGGTCACTTCGACGCGCTGGGCAAAGCGGGGCGCGACAGCGCGCGCGAACTCGCGCACCCCGTCGCCAAATATCTCGACGACATGCGGTTCGATCTGCGCGCCGATCAACTGGCGCGGCGTGTTCTCGGCGATCAGCGAGCCACGATCCATGATGCCGACCCGGTCGCAGAGTCGCTCGGCCTCATCCATGAAATGCGTGGTCAATATGAGCGTGCGCCCGGAGACCGCCAGGCTCTTGAGCCGGTCCCAGATCAGGTGCCGTGCCTGCGGGTCGAGCCCAGTGGTGGGCTCGTCGAGAAAAATAATCTGTGGGTCATTGACCAGCGCGCGCGCCAGAGTCAGGCGCCGCTTCATGCCTCCCGAGAGCGTGTCAAGGCGGGCGGTCGCCTTGTCTTCGAGACCGGAAAATTCCAGGAGCCGCGGCACGCGCTCCTGCATGACGCGGCGGGCAATCCCGAAATACCGGCCGTAGACCACGAGGTTTTCGGCCACGGTGAAGTCAGGGTCGAGGTTGTCGAACTGCGGGCAGACGCCGGTGCGTGCACGCGCCTCGCGCGCCGCACCCGGCACCGGGAAGCCTGCGAGCGTAATGGTGCCCGCGTCGCTGGTCGTCAGGCCCAGACAGCACTTGAGCGTCGTGGTCTTGCCGGCGCCATTGGGCCCGAGCAGGCCATAGCATGCGCCGGCCGCGACGCTGAAATTGACGCCACGGACGACTTCGCTACCGGACTAGGATTTGCGGAGCTCGCGAACCTGCCGCATGCAGGCTAGTGTCTCACGATTTCAGCAGCGCGCGGCTCTAGCGGGCGGCGTAGGCGTCCATCATCAGACCTGTCCCGCCGCCGGAAATATGGGCGACGACCGCGGTACGCCGGTGCACCTTGGTGACCGCGCCCAGATCGATCGCGAAGGCGAGCTCGACCTGCTGGCCTTTCTTGAGGCCGAGCGAAGCGGTGCGGATGAACACGCCGTTGGCGCTCAGGTTGATGGCGCGGCACAGGCGACGCTTGCCCGCCGGCATCATGATGTACACCGTAGTGCGCGCCCGATGGCGTGTGTGCAGGCGTCGTTCCATATACTTCCCCATACCCCCGGGGCCGGTCAGCCGCTAGCGCGGGAATGGTTCCGGCCAGCATCGATTATGCATGGATTTGGTCCGATTCCAACCCGGAGCTAACTTAATCAAGGCGTAAACGAATCGCAACCGGACAATGATCGGAGAGCTTAAGGCGCCAGGCATCCGTTGCGGAATAAGTCAGCCGCTCGAAGGAGCCGCTGACCAGGGCGGGCGCCAGCGTATTGCCGAGCAAAATGTAGTCGATGTAGCCGGTGTGGGTCTGGCCCGCGTAGCAATTGCGGAACTCCGCACGGCTCGCGGTGTTGACCAACGCGGATTCCGGCGAATCGGCGCCGAGGCGCATCCACAGGCCGTCAGCACGTTCGGCGAGCAGATCGCGGTTGAAATCGCCGAGCACTGCAAAACGATGCCCGGCTTGTTGTTGCGATGCTACCCATTCGTGCAGGGCCGGCGCCTGCCGGGCCAGGCGCTCACAGGCTTGCGCCCTTGAATCCAGCGCTTGGCGCCAGCAGCCCGATTTCAGGTGCACCGCGAGCAGATGCAGTTCGCGCGCCGTATCCGGATAGAGCACCACCGTCGCCCCGCGCCGCAACTCATCGCCCAGTGAGAGCCCCGAGACGTCGGCACCACAGCGAAACGGCACGCCGCGACGAATGGCGAAGCCGGTGTTTTGTACGACGCGCCCGCCGGTAAAACAAAACCCATGCCGGGGGAATACCTGCCGCGCCGCCTCGGGCCCGTCGACTTCCTCCACGGCCACGACATCGGCATCGAGTGTACGAGCCACGCGGGCCATGCCGGCCAGGTCGGTGGCGCTGCGCTCCAGCGTCGCGGCCACGTCGCAGGGGATACTGCGCGGGTTCCGGCGGTGCGAGCGGTCGTCGCGGGTGCAGTCGCCCTTGAGGCCATTAAAGGTGGCCGGTGTCAGGAACCACTCCATGTTCCAGGTGGCGAGTTTAAGGGTCGCCGGGGACGCCCTGGCCGTACCGGTGGCAGCGGCTGCCAGCAGGGTCGCCGCGGCCAGCAGGCTGTACCAGGGGAGGCAAACGCTGGCCCGGATGGAGGACATACGCCGACCTTAAGGTAAATCGCGACCGTCTGTCGCACCGTTCATCCGCCGCAAACGGCCGTTAATCGGCTGTTTGTGTACCGGGCAACAGGGGCCCCTAGGATGGG
>JAYTXT010000048.1:0-4199 GCA_043742765.1 Gammaproteobacteria bacterium
CTTTGCGCACGACCCTGGGCTTGCGGACCGCTTTGCGTAGCGCCCTGCGCGTGCGCTTTGGCGTGGCTTTCCGGGACGGCTTGCGGACCGCTTTCCGGACCGCTCCCCGCTTGGCCAGCACGGCGATCAGCCGCGCGGTCACTGTATCCACCGGCCCCTGCGCGTCGACGGAGCGCAACAGCCCCTGGGCGCGATAGTGATCGATCAGCGGCCGGGTTTGCTCGTCATAGACAGCCAGCCGGCGCGTCACCGTCTGTTCATTGTCGTCCGGACGCTGCGTCAGCGCCGGCGCCGCCGCGCACTTCGTGCAATGCGTGATGCCAGGCGTGGCGGCATCGTGCACGTTGAAGATCGTGCCGCAGTTCGGGCAGGTGCGGCGCCCGGCGATGCGGCGGGCAATTTCGGCGTAATCGACGTCGAACAGCACTACCGCGTCGAGCGGCGCGCCGATGGCGACCAGCATCGTCGACAGCGCCCCGGCCTGGGCGAGATTGCGCGGGAACCCATCGAGCACGTAACCACTGGCGGCATCGGGCTGACCGAGTCGTTCGCGAATGATGCCAATGACGATCTCGTCCACAACCAGCGCGCCGGCGTCCATGGCCGCCTTCGCCCGGAGTCCAAGGGGCGTGCCGCGGGCGACGGCCGAGCGCAGCAGATCGCCGGTGGAAATCTGCGGAACCCCGAAACGCGCGACCAGCCGCTGCGCCTGGGTGCCTTTGCCCGATCCGGGCGCGCCGAGTAGGACGATACGCATGTGCGCAAGGTACCGAGGGGCCCGCGCGCGGTCAAACACCCTCTGCCCCGCCCCACCGCCTTGGGCTATCCTGACCGCTGCCCAGCACAACCGCCGGAGCCACCCAGTCATGCCGAAACCCACGCCACGCAATGCCGTCTACGCCCAGTCCGGAGGCGTCACGGCCGTCATCAACGCCTCGGCCTGCGGAGTCATCGAGACCGCCCGGAAGCATCCACGGCACATCAGCCGCGTTTACGCCGGGCGCGATGGCATCGTCGGCATCCTCACCGAGAATCTCATCGACGTGGGCGCCGAGGCCCGCTCGACCATTCGTGCCCTGCGCCATACGCCCGCGGGCGCCTTCGGCTCGGCGCGCTTCAAGCTCAAGGGACTCGAACAGAACCGCGCCGAGTACGAACGGCTGATCGCAGTATTTCGCGCCCACGATATCGGCTATTTTTTCTACAACGGCGGCAACGATTCCATGGACACCGCGCATAAGGTCGCGCAGATCGGCACGCAGCTCGGCTATCCGATCGCCTGCATTGGCGTGCCCAAGACCGTCGACAATGACCTGCCGCACACCGACTGCTGCCCGGGCTTCGGTTCGGTAGCCAAGTACATCGCGGTCTCGACGCTCGAGGGCGCGATGGATGTCGCCTCGATGGCGCGCACCTCCACCAAGGTGTTCGTGCTCGAAGTGATGGGTCGCCACGCCGGCTGGATCGCCGCCGCCGGTGGACTCGCCGGCCGCAAGGCCGGAGAACCGCCGCACCTCATCCTGTTTCCGGAAATCGCCTTCGACAAGGAAAAATTCCTGGCGCGCGTCAAGCAGTGCGTGACCGACTATGGCTACTGTGTGATCGTGGTTTCCGAAGGTGCGCATTATGCCGACGGCAAATTTCTCGCCGAGGCCGGCAGCAAGGACGCCTTCGGCCACACGCAACTGGGCGGCGTCGGGCCCGTGGTCGCCAACATGGTGCGCGAGGCGCACGGCTTTAAGTTCCACTGGGCAGTGGCCGACTACCTGCAGCGTGCCGCGCGCCACATTGCCTCGAAAGTCGACGTCGAGCAGGCCTACGCGGTCGGCAAGGCAGCGGTCGAATTTGCCGTGCAGGGCAGGCACGGCGTGATGCCGGCGATCAAGCGGCTGTCCTCGAAGCCCTACCGCTGGAAGATCGTGCCGGTGCCGCTCGAGTCGGTGGCCAACGTCGAGAAAACCGTGCCGCGCCATTTCATCACCGCGGATGGTTTCGGCATCACCGCCGCCTGCCGCCGCTACCTCGAGCCGCTGATCGGCGGCGAGGACTATCCGCCGTACCGAAACGGTTTACCGGACTATGCCCGCCTGCGCGGCAAGGCGGTGCGTCGCAAACTCCAGGGCGAATACCTGCTCAAATGAACGACCAGGCGCGATTTGAGAGCCTCGAGATCAAGCTCATGCATCTCGAGGATGCGCTCGCCGGGCTCGGCGAAGCCAACGCGCGTGCGCAGCGGGAAATCGCCGAGCTGCGCGAGCGGCTGCGGATCTTCAGCGAGCGGCTCGCGGGCCACGAGCAGCCGCAGGATGTCAGCGCGACCGCTCACGAGCCGCCGCCCCACTACTGACCGCTGGCCCGTCGCTCAGTGCCCGGCGGGCGGCTCGTGCTCGCGGTGGTAGCGGTGGATGGTCCACAGGTAGCTTTCCATGAGCGAGTCCTTGCCGAGACTCACGAGCACGTTGCTGCGCCGGCCCGGCGTCGCCAGGCGCGCGAGCTCGAGGCGGGCGCGGGCGAAATGCCGCAGCTGATTGCGGTATTGCCACAGCAATTCCCGTGTCGCCATCTTGTCCTGGTGCAGTTCCCATACGCCCAGCAGCACGGCCAGGAACCCCATGCAGAAGGTCAGCAGGTTCTTCAGGGAAACGCCGAGGCCGATCTTAGCGTGCTGCATGGCATCGCCGAACAGAAACAACGTCATGATGACCAGCACTATGACAGCTAACAGCGTGTTGCGCAGCCGCTTGACTCGGCCGCTGCTGATCTCGAGCGAGGCCACCTTGGCGGTAAAATAGCGATGCTGGCTTTCGATCCAGCACTTTTCGACGCAGCGTGAACGGCGCCCGTCCGGATCGGCGTTGGTCGCGGCGTGCACGTCCGGCACCTCCACACCCGCCAGCACGTAGCTGATCCAGCTGAAGCCGCGGAAGCGATCGATCCCGGACAGCGACAGCACCTCGGCGGCATCCACGCGGTGATCGACCCCGGCCAGCCGCAGATAGAATTTTGCCCGCATGGTTTCGGCGAGCGCGCGATACGTCAGGTGCTTGGCGAACCAGTGCCGGCCACGCAGCACGTAATACAGCCCCAGGCTGGTCAGCAGCACCACCAAGTAGGCAATCAACACCAGTTTCGATTCGGTGAGCTTCTCGTAGATCAGGTAGGCAAGGCCCATGGTAAAGGCCATCACGCCGAACAGCTTGAACAGCAGGTCCGAGCGCAGCTGGTAATAGACCGCGAGGACATCGGCCTTGCCGTACTGCGCGTCGATATCCTCGAGCATCATGTGCGGGTCGAGTGGCGCATCCGGCGGAAGCGCCGCCAGCAATGAATCCGGGGTGCCGAGGCGCCCATCGGCCAGCAGCTCGCGGTATTCACGGTTGTAGTGGTTGAGCTCGGCGAGCTGGTGCGCCAGCGGCGCCGGCATGGTCTGCTGCATGTACAGCAGGTCGTCACCCACACCCCGCAGGTAGCCCGGCTGCCGCAGTGCCGCGGCCGGGCCGGCGGCGCCGCGCACCGCAGGCGTCCAGTAGACCAGACGCTCCGCGCTTTCGAGATCTTCTGCGGAATCGACCAGCCGAATATTGTCGATCACCTGATTAAGGTCGGACCGGATGCCAAGGTAACGCAACACCGTGTCGGCCGTGCCGCCGGGAAGCGGCGAAGGGCTGCCGTCCCACAATGCCAGCAACAGGCTGCTACGGCGGATCAGAGTCTCGGTCAGGTTCGCATACAGCGCATCGCGCCGGGCGGCCTCGCCCGCGAGCGTGCCCACATGCAAGGGCGGACTCAGTTCCGTACACCTGACCTGCGCGCGCGCCAGCAGGCTGCGCAGCAGCGGCAGTGTGCTGGCGTCGAAATCCGCGGCATATTGCTCCAGCGGCATGGGTAGCACCGCTTCGACGCTCACGCCAAGATCGAGCACGGTTTGCGCCACCAGCAGATCAGCGCCTTCGGCCATGCCGACCATGACACGCAACTCGGTGTCCGGCAGGTGCTCCCGGATTTCAAGCACGAAGGCGCCGACCGCTTCGCGCAGGCGGCCGAGATCCGCCGGATGCAGATCGCGATGACCGGAAACCCCGACGATGAACGCGGAATTGCCGGTAGCGGTGTTCTTGCCTATGCCCACCCGGAAGATTGTATTACAGTCGAGCGCCGCTGACGGGCTTGAGAAACCATGGGCGCCAACAAGAATCTTC
>JAYTXT010000049.1:0-3167 GCA_043742765.1 Gammaproteobacteria bacterium
GTCCTTCGATCACCGCTTCGTCGATGGGGCGGATGCGGCCGGCCTGATCCAGGCGCTGAAGGACCTGCTGGAACATCCGGCGACGATTTTCATTGCCTAGCCCGCCTCGAGCCGCGGGCTGGCGTGCGTGAAGGCCTGCACACAGCCGATCAGCGCCGGATATTGCGCGGTGATCACGTACACCGGAATCGCGGCCAGGAAGTTCCGGAAGCGCCCCTTCGCCTCGAAACAGGCGCGGAACGGCGAGATCGCAAAATATTCGCCCAGCCGCGGCACGATGCCGCCGCCGATATAGACGCCGCCGCGCGCACCGAGCGTGAGGGCCAGGTTCCCGGCCACGTTGCCGAGCCACCCGCAGAACATCTGCACCGTCTCCAGGCAGCGCGCGTCTTCGCCCGCGAGCGCGCGCCGGGTGATTTCGCCCGCATCAAGGCTGTCGACCGCGACACCGTCGAGCTCGGCCAGCGTCCGGAACAGCAGCTCCAGCCCATCGCCACACAACACCCGCTCGGCCGACACATGCGAGTAGCGGCGGTGAAGCGCGGCGACCACGGCCAGCTCGCGCGGCTCCACGGCGGGCAGCGTGACATGGCCGCCCTCGCCCTGGAGCGCGAGCCACGCGCCGTTGGCGCGCAGCAGGCCGGAAACACCGAGGCCCGTGCCCGGCCCGATTACCGCGATGGCTGCATCGGCGAGCGGCGCGGCGCCGCCGACCTGATAACGCTCGGCGACGGCCAGCCGCGGCACGGACAGCGCGAGCGCGGTGAAATCGTTCAGGAATATGAGCTGCTCGAGCTCGAGCGCGCGGCGGGTCGCCGCGGCGGAGAAATCCCAGCCGTTATTGGTCAGCGCGACGCGGTCGTCGAGCAGGGGCCCGGCGACCGCGAAGGCGGCGATGCGCGGCACCGGCACCCGGCCCTCGGCACGCAACTCGTGCAGGTAGTGCGTGGCAGCGGCGGCCGGACCGGCGTAGTCGGCGCACTTGTAGACGTGCTCGTTGTGCAGGGCGTCACGATACCAGACGCCAAAGCGCGCGTTGGTGCCACCGATATCGGCGACCAGCAGGGCTGCGCCGGCGGCGTCGGCAATTGAGGCATCCGTCATGGTTCAGAACATCGAGTTGTCGTTCGCAGATTTTTCGGGAACGTCCTGCAGCACGTCCCAGTGCTCGACGATCTTGCCGTGTTCGAGCCGGAAGATGTCGACGGCCGCCTGGTCAGGTCCGCGAACGCCATCGGCCGCGCCGGCCAGGTAGCGCGAGTGCACCGCCACCAGGTCGCCCTGCGCCACCGTGCGCTTTATTTCCTGGTGCAGCTGCGGATACAGCTCGTGGGTGAATTTCGTGAGCGCACTCACCGCGCCCTGCACGCCATCGGCCACATGCGGATTGTGCTGTCGGTAGTACGGCCCGACATAAAGCTTGAAGGCCTGGTCGACCTCGTGTTTGTTGAACACGGTGTCGAGGAAGGCGAGCACCACGGCAGTATTCTGCTGGGCGCGCACCGCACGCGGCATGGCGCCGTTGCTGGCGCAGGCTGCCAGCACGCAGGCCGAAACGATGGTGACCAGCGCCGACGCGGCAATCCGCATGAGACCCGTTCCTCTGTAGATAGAGCCCGTCTGACCCACAGATCCGAGGATTACCCAATCGCGCCGCACCCGCAACCCCCTTAGGACGCCGCGCCCTTCTGGAAGTGATAGCGCGCCATGCCCGCCAATGCCCCCTCCTTATCCCAGCTCCACTCCGAAAAGGCGATGCCACCATCCGCATCGCAGGTCATGATGGTCGAGCAGCGGGTGCCGTAGGCCTCGCCGTGGATAAAGGCGCTCGAAAGCATGCGCTCCATCTCCAGGCTGACGCCCGTGCGCGGCAACTCCTCGTCCGTGGCGGGTTCCGCGTCCCGCAGCAGATCGAGCATCGCGGCGGCCTTGGGCAGGTCGTTGAGCGCTTCAGCAAGTCGGGATTTCGCCTGCGTCACCTTCGGCCAGGGCGTATCGAGCAGGTGGTTTGACAGCGCATAGAGGCCCGGGCCGAGTATGCGCATTTTTCCCGTGGTGCTCTCATAGACGCCGAGCTCGGCACCGTCGCTGCACAGGACATTGAAGGGATTACACCCCGCGCCGCGGCGGGCAATCTCTTTGAGGCCCGCCACCGTGGGCCAGTCGGCCTCGAGGAACCCCGTGACCAGCGCCCCGCGGCTCGGCGCTTCCGCCAGGACTGCCGCCGGGTCGCGAAAGTTGGTCAGCGCCGCGAATCGCCCACCGCGCGTGACGCCGAGCCAGGTGCCACCCGCCTGCAGGTCGCGGCCCGCAAGGATGCCCGCGCGCCCTGGCCACCAGTCGGCCTCCGCGGTCGGCCGGCCGAAGAACTCGTCGCGATTCGCCGCCACTACGCAGGGGAAGTCCGGGTGTACGCGCCAGGCAACGAGGATGAGGCACATGGCGTACTGCGGGGGGGCTAGTTCAGGCGCTGCGTAGTCACGGCGCCCAGTTTACTGCGCGGAGCGCCCGCGGTGTTGGTGCAACAACCAATCGTAGAGCTCGGGATCGGCATAGGCGGGATTCCACGCCTCGTGCCCCACGTCCGGGTAGACCGTCTGCTTCGCATGACCGCCGCAGGCGTTGATCGCATCGACCATCTCCCGGTCACCGGCGACGGAAACGACATCGTCGTTGGCGCCGTGAAACGCCCATACGGGGACATTCCTGAGGCCGCAGGCTTCGGCCGGATCCCAGGTCCCGGAAACCGGAGCAATCGCCGCGAAGCGTTCCGGGTGCCGGCTGGCCCAGCCGTAGCTCCACATCCCGCCGAGGCTCAGGCCCGTGAGATAGACCCTGTCGGTGTCGATCGGGAGCCTCGCAAGCAGTTCATCGAGCATGGCCTCCAGCATGTTGGGGTCGAACCCGCGCATCTCGATCAGCGGCGACTGGGGTGAGGCGACGATAAAGGGAAAATCCGGGCGTGTCCCGACCAACTGCGGCGGCCCGTGAATCTTCAGCTTCTCCAGGTCATCACCGGCCTCTCCGGAACCGTGCAGGAAAATGAGCAACGGATATTTGACCTTACCCCCGGCCCTGAAACCCGCAGGCAGGAACAGCAGCAGGCGACCGTCTACCTGCAGTTTCACTGCGCGCCGGAACGGCTGATGGTGGTGCCCCGCCACAAG
>JAYTXT010000050.1:0-4853 GCA_043742765.1 Gammaproteobacteria bacterium
CTGCGCGCATACCATGGAACGCTACCGCACTGCTTTCTATGCGCCGCTGGTCTCCGACTGGCGTAATTTTGGCAGCTGGAACGACGACGGCGCAAAAACCGCCACGCAGCGCGCCAACACGATCTGGCACTCGACGCTGGATAATTTCGTCGCGCCGGCGCGCGATCCGGCCATGGTCGAGGCGCTCAATGCCTTTGTCGATCGGCGCGTGAGCGAGGGCGGCGCGCCGCCTGTCACTTAGCCGATTGTTTCCGGTGCCGGGGTGGTCGCCGGCGGCAACGTACCTTCGGTCAGGAAGCGCCGCGCGGCCGACTCGAACCCCTGCCAGGCCGCGGACGCCAGCGCGCCACCCAGGCTTACGCGGCGCACGCCGGCAGCCGCCAGTTTGCTGACCCTCAATTCCGGCGTGAACAGCAGCACATTGACCGGAGTGGGAGCCACGGCGCGAACCAGGTCGCCGATCGCCCGAATGTCCGTGATACCCGGCGCGTAAACGCAGTCCGCTCCCGCCGCCACAAATCGCAACAATCTGTCGATGACCGACGTCGGATCCGGTTCGCCCTGCAGATAGGCTTCCGTGCGCGCAACCAAAACGACATCCTCGCCTGATGCGACAATTGCCTGCTTTGCCGCCGCGACGCGCGCGACGGCGCGCGTGGCATCGAAGAGCGATTCCCCAAGTCGATCCTCGATGGACAAGCCCGCCACGCCCGCGGCAATAGCCAGGCGCACGTTCGCCGCCACGCGCTCGGGTTCATCCGCAAAACCGTTCTCGAAATCCGCGTTGACGGGCAGGTTGGTCGCGCCAACCAGGAGGCGCAGCTGGTTGAGCGCCTCCGCGAGCGTGATCTCGTAGTCGGTGCGCCCCAACGCCTGGGCGCAGGCCGAGCTGGAACTGGCGATCGCCTTGAAACCCATCTTTTCGAGGCGCACAGCGCCGCCGACATCCCAGGGGTTGGGCAATAGAAAGCAGCCTCGATCGTGCAGAGCGCGAAACGCCCGGCGTCGTGCGGCAAAGGCGCCTGGTGCAGACATTGCTACTCCCGATAGCTCGCGTCATTCGCGTCGAGCACGGACTTCAGGTGCTCGAAATGAGCGAAGGCCGAATCGTTGTAGGCACGCCAGTCTTCGGCCGTCTTGGCCGCGATTGCTGCTGACATGATATTCAACGGTTGGCCCGTGGAATAAGCAAGAATCAGCGTTCGGCTCGCACGTTCAAGGAAATAGAGATGCTCAAAGGCCTCGGCGACCGTGGGCGCCGTAACCGAGACGCCGTGATTGCCCATCAGCAGGATCGGGTGCCTGGCCAACGCGGCGCCGATGCGGGCGCCCTCCGCGTCGTCGTCGGCCAGCCCACCATAGGCGAGATCCACGCCGACGATGCCATGGAAGCGCGCCGTATTCTGGTCGATCGGTAGCAGGGTCGGATCCTTGAGCGTGGCCAGCGCGGTGGCGTAGGGCGGATGGCAGTGCAGCAGCACACGTGCCTGCGGCGCCTGGCGATGCACCGCTCCGTGGATGCACCAGGCGGACCGATCGGGTGCATTCGCTCGTTGCATGGTTTCCGGATCATCGGCATCGAGCAGCTGCAGGTCGCTCGCCCGGACTGCCGAGAAATGTCTCCAGCGCGGATTCATCAGGAACTGCCGTCCATCGCCCGAGAAGCTGGCGCTGAAATGGTTGCCCACCGACTCGTGCCATCCGAATTCGACGGCGAGCCTGAAGGCCGCGGCCAGATCGATGCGCAGCTCCCGCTCCGGGCTCTCGCGGGAGGTAAAAATTGCGGTCGTCACCAGGCTGTCTGTGGCCACTTGGAACGCTCCTGTGTTCAGGGTCGCGGTGCTGGATTCTGACCAGCGCCCATGGCGTATTATGCGCGGAATCACCAGTCCCTATCGAGTCCGGAAATGCCGCCCACTGCGCTGAGCAACGAACAATGGATCTACGCCAGGCGCCCCGAGGGCCGCGTGGGACCGGAGCACTACGAACGCCGCACCACGGCGCTCGATCCCGCGGTCGCGGCTAACGAAGTTGTCGTCGAAGTGCGCTATGTGAGCGTCGATCCCTACATGCGCATCCAGCAGGCGGTGCGCGATACCTACGATGTGCCGCACCCGCTGGGCATCGTGCAGCGCGCGGGCACGGTGGGGCAGGTGCTGACGTCGGCCAGCGACAGATTTGCACCCGGTGACTGGGTGCTGGGGTACGGTGGCTGGCAACGCTATCACCGTTCGCACGCGGATGAACTCCAGAAGCTCGATCCCGCCGCCGCGCCGGTCACGACTGCGCTTGGGGTGCTCGGCATGCCCGGCCGCACCGCCTGGTTCGGACTGATGGATGCCGGCAGGCCTAAGCCGGGCGAAACACTCGTGGTTTCTGGTGCCGCGGGCGCCGTGGGTTCGCTGGTCGCCCAATTTGGAAAACGCGCCGGATGCACCGTGATCGGCATCGCCGGCGGCGCCGACAAGTGCCGGTTCCTCATCGAACGGCTCGAGCTGGATGCGGCCATCGACTACCGGGCCTTTACCACCGCGGCGACACTGGCGGCAGAGCTGCGGCGGGTCGCCGGGGGCGTCGACGTCTATTTTGACAACGTGGGCGGCTGGATCACCGATGCCGTAATACCGCTGATCAGACGGCGCGCGCGCATCATCATCTGCGGGGCGATCAGCCAGTATGACGGTGGCCTCGATCAGCCGGAGTCCGGGCCGCGACTCCTGCAGCACATGCTGTTCCAGCGCGCGACCATCCAGGGCATTCTGGCCCGCGACTACGCGCACCGGATGGATGAGGTGCGACCCATCGTCGCGCCCTGGGTGCAGCGCGGCGAGATCGTGTTCGAGGAGACTATCGTTGAGGGCTTCGATAAGTTGCCGCTGGCCTTGAACAACCTGTTCACCGGAGCGAACCTCGGAAAACTACTGGTACGGATCTAGAAAGCCATGCATCGCAGCAGACTGGCGGGATTCATCATCGACTGCAATTCGGAAGACCTGGATTCCGCAGCGCAGTTCTGGGGCGGTGCGCTCGGCATGGCGGTTCGAGCCTTGCCGGGGGAAGAGGGAGAGAAATACGTGCAGCTGGTCGACCCGGCCGATCGGCTGCATGTCGAGGTGCAGTTGGTCTCGCATCCCAGCCGCGTGCATCTCGACATCGAATCCGATGACGTCGAGGCCGAGGTTCGCCGGCTCGAACAGCTGGGCGCCCGGCGTGTTCGACAGGTCGGTACCTGGTGGGTGATGGAGGCGCCAACAGGCCAGAGGTTCTGCGTAGTGCGCGGCAAAGGGGATGCCTTCGCGCAGCAGGCCCAGCAGTGGAAATGATTATTGACCGTCCGCTTAGCGGCTCGGTTCCTGGCCCCCTGCCGGGCAGCTGCGATTATCGCGCTGCACATTGAAAATGCCGTGGCGCACGGCCACCGTAACCGTGGATTCCATATCGCCCGCATGGTCGCCGCACGGCCATTCGACCACACGCGCGGGCTTGGCACTGTTGCGCACCGCCTCCCACACGCGCGGACCCATCTCAAGTGGAACAGTCGGTGCGTCCGCAGCGGCAAAAATATGCAGCTGCGAATTCAGCCGTGAAAGGCCGACCAGCACCATGACATGCCTGCCGCAGGGTTGCGTACCCACCTGCAGGAGGAACTCGCTGGCCCGGCCATCATGGTTGTAGTCGCCGATGCGCATGATTTCCGCAATGCCCCGGGCCTGCACCCGCTTGATGAAATTGAAGTCTGAAGCATGGTGCCAGTCATCGTCTTCATCGTGGGCCGTGGCAGGTACCGGCCGCCAGCGCTGCAGGACGGCGGCGGCGCCGCCGCCCGGGCTCGCCTCGCCCTTGAAGAAAGGCGTCAGGTCCAGGACTTCGCGGGCCACGCCGGGCTGGAGTCGAACCAGAATCAGCTGGCCGGCTTCCCCATACGCGAAGCCCGAACAAGAGCAGGACAACGCCGTCGCCACATCCTCGGCGCCGCACATCGGGAGTGGCGCGGCCTGCCATTCTAATTTCCAGGTTTCCTTCCTGCCGTCGACCACCACTGTTTTCTGTTCCCGAACCAGGCTGGGCATTTCCGCAGCCACAGCGCCCTGCACCAGCAGCAACGTGTTCGCCGCACCCGCGCATAGCCCGATGAAATATGGTCTGAAATTCATATGGCACTAGCCCAGCAAATCCCGGAGTGCACTGACTATGCGCTCCACCTCCGCGGCGGTGTTGTAGTGCGCGAGACCAATGCGCAGCACGCCTTCTTTCTCATCCAGATCCAGCCGGCGTGCGACTTCCAGCGCGTAGTTGTGCCCTGACCAGACGTTGATGCCCTGCGCGGCGAGCGTTCGTGCCAGCGTGGCGTTGCGATGAGCAGGGTGGGTCACGGACACGGTGGGAACACGCTGATCCCGCTGCTTCGGGTCCGTGATGCCCTGCACCTTGAGGCCCGGAATCTCGAGCAAGCCGTCGATGAGCTGCTGGGCGAGCGTCATCTCGTAGGACGTCGCCGCGTGGTAGGCGCCGGCAATGCGGTCGGCGGGCGCGCCGGTGGTGCCGGTCAGTTCGCCCAACCACGCCAGGTAATCAACGGCCGCGGCGAGTCCCGCCAGCAGTTCGGTCTGCGGCGTGCCGGTTTCGTGGCGGCCCGGCGGTTCCTCCGGCGCGCAGCGCACGGCGTAGGCGTAAGTCTCGGCGAGCAGTGCCTCCCGGCCCCACAGCACGCCGAGGTGTGGTCCGAAAAATTTGTAGGCAGAACAGGCGAGGAAATCACAGCCCAGTTGCGCCACCTCTGTCTTACCATGCGGCACGAACTGCACGGCATCCACGTACACCAGCGCTCCGGCCCGCTTGGCGAGGGCGGTCAA
>JAYTXT010000051.1:0-22505 GCA_043742765.1 Gammaproteobacteria bacterium
CCTCGCTTCGGCGGTCAGCCGCGATTTCCTGCAGATGGCGGTGGTGCAGCCGACGGAGATGGCGCTCAGCGCGCTGTACCGCGCAATCGGCTATCTGCGCGCCAACGGGCAGGATCCGCGTCCCTATGAACTTGCCTTCTGGTCGACCCTGGCGCGTAGCGTCGCCATCCCCCTTGGGGTCCTGTTCGCCCTGCCATTCGGGTTTGGCGCCATGCGCTCTGCGGGAAGCGGCGCCCGCAGTACCCTCGGCCTGGCCGTAGGCCTGGTGTATTTCTTTGTGCAGCGGACGGTCGAAAGCGGCACGGTGGTGTTCAGCCTGGACCCACTGCTGCTGGCCTGGGTGCCGACTTTGCTGCTGGGGACGGCGGGCTTGGTGCTGCTGCTGCGCGCCCGCTGAGCGCCGTGCGCCTGCGGCCCTCGCCGGAGCCGATTCAGGGACTATTTTTCCGGCCGCCTGCATCCAGGGGGCGGTATTGGACGTATGGGATGCATATGATCGACATGCAACGAGCGCTGGATTGGGTAGAACAAGGACGGGTGCCTGATTTCGTCGTCCGGCGCGGGATCCGCGCGTTGGTGCGCGCCCGGCTGCGGGAATTGCAGCCCAACGAGCCGGCCGCGGCCGCCGTCCTGACCGAGCGCTTCGTGGCCCTGATGGACGCGGCGCCCGTGGCGCCGCTCCCGGCGCTGGCGAACGAGCAGCATTACGAAGTGCCCGAGGAATTCTTTGGCGCCGTGCTGGGGCCGCACCGCAAGTACAGTTGCTGCCTGTTTGCAGGGCCCGATACCACACTGCCGGTCGCCGAGGCCGAAGCGCTCAACCTGAGCTGCGAGCGCGCCGGCCTGGTCGATGGCCAGGAGGTGCTCGAACTGGGTTGCGGCTGGGGGTCGCTGTCGATGTGGATGGCCTCCCATTACCCCCAAAGCCGCATCACGGCCGTCTCCAATTCGCACTCGCAGCGCGCCTACATCGAGCGCCGCGCCGCCGAGCGTGGACTTGCCAACCTGCAGGTCATCACCTGCGACATGAATGAATTCGATCCGGGGCGGAGGTTCGACCGCATCCTGTCAGTCGAGATGTTCGAGCACATGCGCAACTGGCGCGCGCTGTTTGGCCGCGTCGCCGGCTGGCTCAAGGACGATGGCCGTTTCTTCATGCACGTGTTCTGCCATCGCGCCGTGCCCTATGCCTACGAAGACCAGGGGCCTGGTGACTGGATGAGCCGCCATTTCTTTTCCGGCGGTATGATGCCCAGCGACGAGCTGCCGCTGCGCTTCCAGAATGAACTGCGGCTGGAAGCGCGCTGGCGCTGGGATGGCCGCCATTACCAGCGCACGGCCAATGCCTGGCTGGCCAACATGGACGCACGGCGCGCGTCCATCTGGCCGATACTCGAGCAAGCCTATGGGAGCGGTGAGGCGCAGCGCTGGTGGTCGCGCTGGCGCATGTTCTTCATGGCCTGCGCGGAACTTTGGGGCTATGACGCCGGTCGCCAGTGGTGGGTGAGCCACTATCTGTTCAGCCGCAGGACTCAGACCAGAATATGAATACCACCACTGAAATCCCGACCGCGCGGCTGCTGGTCAACATCGGCGTCTTCCAGGCCGGCTGGTTCGCCTGCGTGCTCGGTGCCGCCCGCGGCCAGCCCTGGCTCGGGCTGCTGGTGGCCGTCGTGGTGACCGCCGGCTGGATCATGGTGGCGCCGCGGCCGCGCGCCCTGGCATGGCTGATCGCACTGAGCGCTGTCCTGGGCCTGTGCTGGGACAGTTGGGTGACGGTGCTGGGCCTGGTCAGCTACGCCCCGGGCCCGCTTACGCCACCGCTGGCGCCGCCCTGGATAATGGGGCTGTGGATTCTATTTGCGACCACGCTCGATGTTTCGCTGCGCTGGCTGCAGCCGCGCTTGCTGACGGCGGCAATATTGGGCGCGATTGCCGCGCCGCTGTCCTACTATGCGGGCGCGCGCCTCGGCGCGGTGACACTGCTCCACCTGCAGCCGGCACTGTGGGCGCAGGCAGCCGGCTGGGCCCTGCTGCTACCGCTGCTCCTGGTGCTGACGAGGCGACTCCATGTCTGAACTGCAACTGTGGCTGCTGGGGCTGGTGGCGACAGCACTGCCGGCGTTGCTGTGCTGGCTGGCGAGCCTGCCGCTGCGCGACGTCAGCATCGTCGATCGCGCCTGGTCGCTCCTGTTCGTGTCGGCCGCGCTCTGCTATGCCTGGTTCGGCCACGGCACCGCGGCGCGCCTGGTGCTGGTCCTGGTGCCGCTCCTGCTGTGGGCACTGCGCCTCGCCTTGCACATCACCGTGCGCAACTGGGGACACGGCGAAGACCGGCGCTACCAGCAGATCCGTCGCAATCACGACCCGGGTTTCGCCTTCAAGAGCCTGTACATCGTCTTTGGCCTGCAAGCGATCCTGGCCTGGATCATCTCGCTCCCGCTGCTCGCCGCGCTGGCGGCCCAGCGGCCGCCGGGCTGGCAGGAAATCCCGGGCCTGGCGCTGTGGCTGGCGGGTTTCCTCATCGAAACCATCGCCGATGAACAGCTGCGGCGATTCCGGGCGGACCCGGCCAACCAGGGCGCAGTCATGGATCGGGGCTTGTGGCGCTTTAGCCGCCATCCCAACTACTTCGGCGAGTGCTGCCTGTGGTGGGGCTTCTACCTGCTGGCGCTGGCCGCGGGCGCCTGGTGGACCATCGTCTCGCCGTTGCTGATGACCGTGCTGCTGTTGCGCGTCTCCGGCGTGACACTGCTCGAGCGGGACATCGGCGAACGCCGGCCGGCCTACCGTGACTATGTGGCCCGCACCAGCGCCTTTGTGCTGCGGCCGCCGCGGTGAACAACACGCCTTGGGGCGAGCGTCACTGTTATGTGCTGCATGGCGCAGCAGAACAGACAGCAATTCCAGCCGGGTCGCCCGCAGCACCGGCACTGCGGCGCTGGCACAGTGACAAACGCGTGCAGGTCTCGCCGTTCATGCCGATGAACCTGCAGTATGACTGGGCGCTGTCCGCGCCGGCGGGGCGGCTCGCAGTGCAGATGCGCTGCACGCGCAACTGCGAACCATTGTTTGATGCGGCGCTGACTCTGCGCCGCAGGCCGCTGGCTGGACGCGCTATGGCTGCGACGCTATTGCGATTCCCGCTGATGACGCTGCAGGTCGTTACCGCCATTCACTGGCAGGCGCTGCGTTTGTGGCTGAAGCGCGTGCCCTACATTCCCCACCCGATCTGCTAACCTCCCACCCAAATCAGATAGCGGAGCCAGGTCCATGGGTATTTACGATTTCGCAGTGCGCACGCTCGACGGCGAGAACCGCAAGCTGAGTGCCTACGCCGGCCAGGCGCTGCTGATCGTCAACGTCGCGAGTCGCTGTGGCTTCACGCCGCAGTACACGGGCCTCGAGGCGCTCTACCGTCGCTATCACGCGCAGGGTTTCGCTGTGCTGGGTTTTCCCTGTGACCAGTTCGGAAACCAGGAGCCTGGCGACGAGACGGCGATCCGCCAGTTCTGCGATCTGAACTACCAGGTGAGTTTTCCGCTGTTCGCCAAGGTTGAGGTCAACGGCGCGGGTGCGCACCCGCTGTACCAGTTCCTGAAGGCGGCGCGGCCTGGGCTGCTGAACACCGAGGCGATCAAGTGGAATTTCACCAAGTTCCTGGTGGGGCGCGATGGCGCCGTGCTGCGCCGCTACGCCCCGGCCGACAAGCCCGAAGGCCTGGGCAACGATATCGAGGCGGCGTTGGCAGCGCCAGCATCGGCCGCCCCCTCAGGCTGATTGCCCGGCCAGGAACAGCCAGGTGGACACCACGGTGTCGGGGTTGAGAGAGATGCTGTCGATGCCCTGCTCGACGAGCCAGCGCGCCAGGTCGGGGTGATCGGAAGGCCCCTGGCCGCAGATGCCGATGTATTTCCCCTGCCGCCGGCAGGCGGCGATCGCCATCGCGATCAGGGCCTTCACCGCGGCGTCACGTTCGTCGAAACTCTTTGCCACCAACGCTGAATCGCGGTCCACGCCCATGGTCAGCTGCGTCAGATCGTTCGAGCCGATCGACATGCCGTCGAAGTACTGCAGGTAGTCGTCGGCGAGCAGCGCGTTGGTCGGCAGCTCGCACATCATGATCAGCTTGAGTTCGTCCACGCCGCGCTTCAGGCCGTTGGCGGCCAGCAGTTCCGTGACCTGGCGCGCTTCGGCGACGGTGCGTACGAACGGCACCATCACCTGGACGTTGCGCAGCCCCATCTCCTCGCGCACCCGTCGCAGTGCCCGACACTCGAGCTCGAAGCAGGGGCGGAACGCGGCGTCGAGGTAGCGTGCCGCGCCGCGGAAACCGAGCATCGGGTTCTCCTCGTGCGGCTCGTACTGGCTGCCGCCAAGGAGATTTGCGTATTCGTTGGATTTGAAATCCGACAGCCGTACGATCACCGGTTCCGGCGCAAACGCCGCGGCGATCTGTGCGATGCCCTCGCTCAGGCGCTCGACGAAGAAGCCGACCGGATCGTCGTAGCCGGCCAGATGCTGGCGGATCGTTGCCTGCAACGCTGGCGCCAACCGCCCGAACTCGAGCAGCGCGCGCGGATGCACGCCGATCATGCGGTTGATGATGAACTCGAGCCGCGCCAGTCCGACGCCGCGATGCGGGAGCGCAGCGAAGGCGAAAGCACGATCCGGGTTGCCGACGTTCATCATGATGCGCACCGGTGAGGGCGGCATGGCATCGAGTTCGATCTGCTGCCGTTCGAAGGCCAGCAGGCCTTCGTAGATGAACCCGACGTCGCCTTCGGCGCAGGAGACCGTGACTTCCTGGCCGTCGCGTATCGTGGCGGTGGCATTGCCGCAGCCGACCACCGCGGGCACGCCCAGCTCGCGGGCGATGATTGCCGCGTGACAGGTGCGGCCGCCGCGGTTGGTGACGATGGCGGCGGCGCGCTTCATGACCGGCTCCCAGTCTGGGTCGGTCATGTCGGCCACCAGCACGTCGCCCGGCTGCACCTGCGCCATGCTGGTCGCGTCGCGCACCACACGCGCGCGGCCGCTGCCGATACGACTACCGATGCTGCGCCCCTCGGTGATGACGCGCGATCGCCCGTGGAGCATAAATCGCTCCAGGCTGCGGCCAACCCGGCTCTGCACTGTCTCGGGGCGTGCCTGCAGGATGTAGAGTTGCTGATCTATACCGTCGCGCGCCCATTCGATATCCATGGGGCAGGCGTAATGCTGCTCGATGATCAGCGCCTGGCGCGCCAGGGCTTCGACCTCGGCATCGCTCAGCGAGAAACGCGCGCGCTCCGCAGCGCTGACCTCCACGGTGCGTACCGTTTCGGTGCCGCCTGTTTCGGCATAGATCATCTTGATTGCCTTGGCGCCGAGGTTGCGGCGGACGATGGCGCGCTTGCCGGCGCGCAATGCAGGCTTGTAGACGTAGAACTCGTCCGGGTTGACCGCGCCCTGCACCACGGTTTCGCCGAGGCCGTAGGCGCTGGTGACGAACACCACATCGCGGAAACCCGAGTCGGTATCGAGCGTGAACATCACGCCGCTCGCGCCCAGGTCGCTCCTGGCCATGTACTGCACGCCCACCGACAGCGCCACCAGCGCATGATCGAAGCGCTGGTGGACGCGGTAGGAGATGGCGCGGTCGGTGAACAGCGAGGCATAGACCTGGTGCATCGCGGCGAGCAGCGCGGCTTCGCCGCGCACGTTGAGAAAAGTTTCCTGCTGGCCAGCGAACGAGGCCTCGGGCAGGTCTTCGGCGGTGGCGGAAGAGCGTACCGCGACGGCGATGCCCTGCCCGAGGTCCATTTCGCGCCAGCGCCCGAGCACCGCCTGTTGCAGGGCGGGCGCAAATGGCGTCTCCAGCACCCACTGGCGGATGCGCGCGCCGCTGGCGGCGAGCGCCGTGACATCCTCGACGTCGAGCGCGGCGAGTTCTACCTTGATGCGCTCGGCGAGTCCGCCCTGGCTGAGGAAATCACGGTAGGCGTCAGCGGTGGTGGCGAAGCCGCGCGGCACACGCACGCCAAGCCGGGTGAGCGCGCCCAGCATCTCGCCAATCGAGGCGTTCTTGCCGCCGACGCGGTCGATATCCTTGATGCCTACCGCATCGAAAGAGAGGACGTATTCGCTCACCGCGTGCTTCCAGGTCAGGATCGGTTGCTTATTGTCCACGATTTCGCGACGTGGGACACTGCCGGCAGCGCGACAGGGTCACCAGGGTCAGGGGCGGGCAACGTGGGCAAACGCACGGTCTTTTTTGTGTCCGACCAGACCGGCGTCACCGCCGAGACCATGGGACACAGCCTGCTGACGCAGTTTGACGGCGCGCAGTACCAGTCCGTAACCTTGCCATTCATCGCGACCGCCACCCAGGCTGCGGAAGTCGTGTGCCGGATCGATGCCGCGGCGCGCGAGTCGGCGCTGCGGCCGATCGTATTCGCGACCCTGGTGGACGATGCGGTGCGCGCGGTCCTGCAGCAGGCCGACGCCCTGGTGCTGGATTTCTTCGCCGCGTTCCTGGGTCCGCTGGAGGCCGAACTGGCCATGCCGTCCGCTCACGCGAGCGGCCGCGCGCACGGCATGGCCGACCTGGCGGCGTACACCGCGCGCATCAACGCCACCAACTTTGCGCTCGCGAACGATGACGGCGCCGGCGCGCGCGACTACGCCGGAGCGGACGTGGTATTGGTGGGTGTGTCGCGCTCTGGCAAGACGCCGACCTGCCTGTACCTGGCGCTGCAGTACGGTGTGTATGCCGCCAACTATCCACTGGCCGACGAAGACCTCGAGTCGGGTGAGTTGCCCGAGGTATTGGCTCCTCACCGTAACAAGTTGTTCGGCCTGACGATCCGTCCAGACCGGCTGCAGCAGATCCGCCATGAACGCCGCCCGGACAGCCGCTATGCCTCGCTCCAGCAAGTGCAATTCGAGCTGCGCACGGCGCTGGCGCTGTATGCGCGGGCAGGGATACCGTTCCTCGACACCACCGAATGCAGCATCGAGGAAATCGCCAGCCGCATTCTCGATCGCCAGCGGCTCGAGCGGCGCGTGCGCCTCTAGCGCGGTGTCTGCTCCTAACGTCCGCTGAAGTGCGGTTCGCGTTTTTCGAGGAACGCAGCCACACCCTCGCGGAAATCCTGGCTGTCGATGCACAGCGACTGCGCCGCGACTTCGCTCTGCAGGCTGTTCCCGAAGTCTACACCGCCGGCCTGGCGCAGAAGTCGTTTGCTGTGCGTGAGCGCGAGCGGCGCGCGCTGCGCGAGCCGTTGCGCCCATTGCAGCGCGGCTTCGACGGCGGTGCCTTTGGGCACTACGCGATTGGCCATGCCAAGTTCGTGACAGCGTGCGGCCGGCACGCGCGTGCAGTCGACCGAGAATTCGTAGGCGCGGCGGGCGCCAACCTGACGCTCGAGCAGCCAGTTGATGCCGCCGTCCGGGACCAGCGCGATGTTGTGGAAGGGCAGCGTGAAGTAGGCGTCCTCGGCCATCACCACCAGGTCGCTGGCGAGCACGAACGCGCAGCCTATTCCGGCTACCAGTCCTTCGACTGCGGCGATGACAGGTTTGGGCATGTCCATGATCGAGCTGATTCCCGCGCCGTACTCATCTTCGAGCTGGCGCCGCACTTCGGCGCCGTCCGCTTTGCCCGCGTTCATGGCTTTCAGGTCGGCCCCCGCGCTGAAGGCCCGGCCGGCGCCCGTGAGCACCACGGCGCGCACTTCAGCATCGCCGGCGGCGCGCTGGAGCGCAGCGGCCAGCTGCAGGCGCAGCGCCGAGTCGAATGAATTCAGCGCCTCAGGTCGGTTAAGGCTGAGGAGCGCGACGGCACCGCGCTGCTCGACGCGCACGGTCGTTTGAGTTTCGTTCATTTCCGCTCCTTGAGTTGCCGCAGGCTCGGTACGAAAAGGTCCGGCGTGAGATCGACGTCCGCCACGCCCGCCGGCGCATAACCGGACAGGTCGGTAATACCGTGGGCCGCCAGCAGTTCATCGTCGATATAAAAATTGCCGGTCGTGGAGCGTGCATCGCTGGTCAGGATCAGGTGCGCGGCGTCCGCCATGATGGCCGGCGAGCGCAACGCGCCCACGAGGAGGCGTGCCTTGAGCATGGCCATCGCCGCCGTGTCGATCGCGGTGCGCGGCCACAGGGCGTTTACGCCGACGCGGCCGCGATACTCGCCGGCCACGCCCAGTACCACCATGCTCATGCCAAATTTCGCCATGGTGTAGGCCACGTGAGGGGCGAACCAGCGCTCCTGCATCGCGAGCGGCGGCGAGAGCATCAACACGTGCGGGTTGGCGGCCTTGAGCAGGTGCGGCAGCGACCGCTGCGTAACCAGGAAGGTGCCGCGGGTGTTGACGCCGTGCATCAGATCGAAGCGCTTCATCGGCGTGTCGAGGATCGGCGTCAGGCTGATCGCGCTGGCATTGTTGATGCAGATGTCGATGCCGCCGAACTTCGCCACCGTGGCCGCGACCGCGGCCTCGACCTGCGCTTCGTCGCGGATGTCGCAGACGATCGCCAGCGCCTGGCCGCCAGCCGCCTCGATCTGCGCCGCCGCCGTGTGAATGGTGCCAGGCAGAGTGGGGTGGGGCGTGTCGGTCTTGGCCGCGATTGCGATGTTGGCGCCGTCGCGGGCGGCGCGCAGCGCGATCGCCAGGCCGATGCCGCGCGAGCCGCCACTGATGAAGACCGTCTTGCCGTGTAACGTGGCCATGCTCAGCTCCCGCCCAGCCCGACGCGCTGCAGCAGTTGGGTGAAGCGCGGATCGCCGCGCAGATTGTCGTAGCGGGCGTCCACCTTGAGCAGGGTCAGACGCGAGCTGCGGTGCTCGTAGGCTTTCTGCAACCAGGGCATGGCCTGGTCCACATTGTCGAGACGCGCATAGAAGGAAGCGACCTCCTCCGGCACCGGCCGTGGCTGGGCCTCCATCGCGGCGGCCCGGTGTCGCAGGAAGCCCTCCCAGGAGCCGGAAGCGAAGGCCTCCTTGATCGCCTCGACTTCGGCCGGCGCCTCGCCGTCAAGCCGCTTCTGCTTCGTGTACACCGCGACCGCCTCCTTGTACATCGCCTTGTTGGCGTAGGCCTCGTACAGGAAGTAATTCGTGTCGGCGAAGTTCTTGCCCAGTTCCAGAGTCTTGTGGAGCTGTGCGATGGCTGCATCGAAGTGGCGGGCAGAGTTGAGACCGATGCCGAGCGACAGATTGGCAGGGAGCGAGAGCGGGTCGAGTTCCAGGGCGCGGCGCGCTTCCGCCAGGCCTTCCTCGGCGCGGCCGGCGCTGACCAGGAGCATGCCGTACCACTGGTGAGTGCTGGACGCGTTGGGGCTCAGCTCGATCGCCCGGCGGAGATGACGCTCGGCGGCCGTCCAGTCAAAATCGAAGATTCCCAGTATCAGGCCGAGCGAGGCGTGCGCTTCGGCCAGTCCCTCGTCCATGGCCAGGGCCTTCAGCACCGCCTGCTTGGCCAGCGGCGTCGCTTCCGTGGCGTTGGCCCGGCGGTCGTAGAGCGGCAGCAGGGTGTAGCAATCGGCCAGCCCCGTGAGCGCCAGCGGATAATTGGCGTCCACAGCAACGGCCTGCTGGAAGAACTTGATGGCCTTGCGGAAATCTTCGGGCGAGCGGCGGTTCCAGTGGAAGCGGCCCCGCAGGTAGAGCTGGTAGGCCTCCGCGTTGGGCACTGCCGAGCGCGTGGGCAGATTGTCCTTCATCAGCGTGACTTTCAGCGCGCGCACCACCGCGGCGGCAATCTCGTCCTGCACCTTGAAGATGTCATCGAGCGTGCGATCATAACTCTCGGACCACACGTGATAGCCGTTGTCGACCTGGACCAGCTGCACGGTAATGCGGATCGTATTACCGGCCTTGCGAACGCTGCCCTCGAGCACGTGGGCCACATGCAGGGCCTGGGCGATTTCCGTGATCGTGGCCTGCTTGCCTTTGAAGAAGAACGAAGAAGTGCGGGCTGGCACCCGCAGCTCCGGTACCTTCGTGAGCAAGCCGATCAGTTCCTCGGACAGCCCGTCGGAGAAGTATTCCTGGTCCTTCTGCGCGCTCATGTCGAGGAACGGCAATACGGCGATGGACTTGAACGGCGGCGCGGCCGCGGCCGCGGTGGCGCTGGCGGCAGGCGCTGTGCTCGACGAGGCGGCGGCGCGATGGGTGCCGTGAAAATACCAGCTGACCACGGCCGTGAGCGGGAAGCCGACGAGCAGCGCGACCGAGGCCACCCGTGCAACCAGGTGCGGCCAGTAGAAGGTGGAGCTCAGCATCTCGATCGTGTGCAGGCTTGCGTAGGCAAAGGCCAGGTAGCCGACCAGCCATTGCACCGTGCGATGTTCTACGACGCGGGCCCAGAACCGCATATGCGTCGCGTGCGGCGTTGCAGGCTCCGTCGCGGTCGTGGCCGCCGTCATTGGCGCGTGCCCGGGGTCGTTTCCCATCTGCTCTGGTCTCGCTGGCGCCGTTTTGGGTCGCGGTCTGGTGGCGACATTCGTGGCCACGAGTACCTGGGATTATACCCGCCGGCGATGCCGGCTGCGCCAGGACGGTGATTAGGTTCATAGCAGGCCACGCCCTGTGGCAGACTTTGGCAAGCCACGAGAATCGATGGGAAGGGGCTGTCCAATGACTGAACCAGCAAGCGCGGGCGAGCGATTCCGGCAGGCAGTGCGCGACGAGCGGCCGCTGCAGGTTGCGGGCGCCATCAACGCCTATGCCGCGCGCATGGCCCAGGCGGTAGGTTTCAGGGCCCTGTACCTGTCGGGTGGTGGAGTGGCGGCCAACTCGCTCGGTATGCCAGACCTCGGCATCAGCAATCCCGAGGATCTGCTCACCGATATCCGCCGTATCACCGACGCCACCACGGCGCCGCTCCTGGTCGACGCCGACACCGGCTGGGGCGGCGCCTTCAACATCGCGCGCACCGTGCGTGCCTTCAGCAAGGCGGGCGCGGCCGGCCTGCATCTCGAGGACCAGGTGCAGGCCAAGCGCTGCGGTCACCGTCCGGGCAAGGAGATTGTTTCCCGGGAGGAAATGGTCGATCGCGTCAAGGCCGCGGTGGACGCGCGCACCGACGATCGCTTCGTGATCATGGCGCGCACGGACGCGCTCGCCGCCGAAGGACTCGACAGCGCCATCGAACGTTCGCTGGCCTGCATTGAAGCCGGCGCCGACATGATCTTCCCGGAAGCCGTGACCGAACTGGCGATGTATCGGCGCATCAAGGATGCGGTGAAGGTGCCGATTCTCGCCAACATTACCGAATTCGGCCAGACGCCGCTGTACACGCGCGCCGAACTGGGCGCGGCGGGGGTCGATATCGTGCTCTATTGTTGTTCGGCCTACCGGGCCATGAACGCGGCAGCGCTGAAGACTTACCAGATCATCCGCAGCACAGGCAGTCAGCGCGAGGCGCTGCCGTTGATGCAGACCCGCGAGGAGTTGTATCGCTACCTTGACTACCACGCCTACGAACGCAAGCTCGACGAGCTGTTTGCGGCCGGCAAAAAATGACCGAACCAGTCCTGAACGTGGTTGGCAAACCCAAGAAATCCGTTGCGCTTTCCGGAGTCGTCGCCGGTAACACGGCGTTGTGCACGGTGGGCCGCAGCGGCAAGGAGCTGCATTACCGCGGTTACGACATCCTGGAAATTGCCGACGCCTGTGAGTTCGAGGAGATCGCCCATCTGCTGATTCATGGCAAGCTGCCGAACCGGGCGGAGCTGGCGGCCTACCGGCGCAAGCTCCAGGCCCGCCGCGGCCTGCCGCCCGCACTGCGCGCCGTGCTCGAACTGCTTCCGGCCGCGACCCATCCTATGGACGTGATGCGCACGGCGGTCTCGGCGCTCGGTTGCCTGGAACCCGAAAGCAGCGATCACAATGCAGAAGGTGCCCGGGACATTACTGACCGGCTGGTGGCTTGCCTGGGCTCCGCGCTGTGCTACTGGCACCATTTCAGCCACCACGGCCGGCGCATCGAGGTAGAAACCACCGATGAATCGGTGGGCGGGCACATCCTGCACCTGCTCCACCAGCAGCCGGCGCCGGCGGAATGGGTGCGGGCCATGCACACCTCGCTGAACCTGTACGCCGAGCACGAGTTCAACGCCAGCACCTTCGCCGCGCGCGTCATCGCCGGCACCGGCGCCGATGTCTACTCCGCAGTCACCGGGGCGATCGGCGCGTTGCGCGGTCCGAAGCACGGCGGCGCCAACGAAGTGGCGCTGGAGATCCAGCAACGCTACCGCACGCCCGATGAAGCCGAGGCCGACATCCGCGCCCGCGTCGCCAACCGCGAGGTGGTGATCGGCTTTGGCCATCCGGTCTACACGATCGCCGATCCGCGCAATGAGGTCATCAAGCGCGTCGCGCGCCGGCTCTCGGATAAGCAGGCAGACCTGCGCCTATTTCGCATTGCCGAGCGGCTCGAGTCGGTCATGGCCGAGGTCAAGAAGCTGTTTCCGAACCTCGACTGGTTCAGCGCCGTCAGCTACCACGCCATGGGCGTGCCGACCGCGATGTTCACGCCGCTGTTTGTCATTTCGCGAACCACCGGCTGGGGCGCACATGTCATCGAGCAGCGCGAGGACGGCAAGATCATTCGCCCAAGTGCAAACTACACGGGACCGGAAGATCAGAAATTTGTGCTGCTGGAGCAAAGGCCCTAGCGCGCCATGAGCAGCCACGAATTCAAGTCCTCACGACGCCCGGCCCCGGACCCGCTCCTGGTCGACATCGCCCGCTATGCGCGCGACGCGACGATTGACAGCGCCGTGGCCTATGACACCGCGCGCTACTGCCTTAAGGACACGCTCGCCTGCGGCCTCCAGGCGCTCCGGTTCCCGGCCTGCACCAAGCTGCTGGGGCCGGTGGTTCCGGGTGCGACGATGCAGCGCGGCGCGCGCGTACCCGGGCTCGACTTCGAACTCGAGCCCGTCCAGGCGGCCTTCAACATTGGCACGATGGTGCGTTGGCTCGATTTCAATGACACCTGGCTGGCGGCCGAGTGGGGGCACCCCTCGGACAACCTCGGCGCCATTCTCGCGGTCGCCGACTACCTGGCGCGCGGGAACGGCGCCGGTGTGGCGCCTGCGCTGACGGTGCGCGATGTCTTGACCGCAATGATCAAGGCCCACGAGATCCAGGGCGTCCTGGCGCTCGAGAACAGTTTTAACCGCGTCGGGCTCGACCACGTGTTGCTGGTGCGGGTGGCGTCGACGGCCGTGGCGACGGCCATGCTGGGCGGGAGCCTCGAGCAGGTCATCAATGCGGTCTCCAATGCCTGGATCGACGGTGGCGCGCTGCGCACCTACCGCCACGCGCCCACCACCGGCTCGCGCAAGAGCTGGGCGGCCGGCGACGCCACGGCGCGCGCCGTACGCCACGCGCTGATCGCGCTCACCGGTGAGATGGGTTACCCCTCGGCGCTATCCGCGCCGGTGTGGGGCTTCCAGGACGTGCTGTTCAAAGGCAAGCCGCTGGTTGCGCCGCAGCCTTTCGGCAGCTACGTGATGGAAAATGTGCTGTTCAAGATCAGCTACCCGGCGGAATTCCACGCGCAGACGGCGGTGGAGTGTGCGATGAAATTGCACCCGCTGGTCCGTGATCGCATCGCCGACATCGAGCGCGTGCTCATCGAGACCCAGGAGCCCGGGGTGCGGATCATCGACAAGACCGGACCGCTTGCAAACCCGGCCGACCGCGACCACTGCATCCAGTACATGACCGCGGTGCCGCTGATTTTCGGGCGCCTGGGTGCCGCCGACTACGAAGACGCGGTGGCCGCCGACCCGCGGGTCGACGCCTTGCGCGAGGCGATGCAGGTCAGGGAGAATGCCACCTTCACCGCCGAGTACTACCAGCGCGAAAAACGCTATATCGGCAATGCCATGCAGGTGTTTTTCCGGGACGGCACCGCTACCGAGCGGGTACAGGTAGACTATCCCGTCGGCCATCGCCGGCGGCGGGCCGAGGGCGAGCCGCTGCTGGTAGCCAAGTTCGAGGACAGCGTGCGTGCGCACTACGGCGCCGTGCAGGCGCAGCGGATCGTGGCTCGCTTCGCCGTTGCGCCTACGCTTGACGGCCTGAGCGTCGACTCGATGATGAGCCTGCTGGTCAAGTCGGATTAGATACGGAGATATCAAGGCATGAAGATTCTGGTCGGCGTCAAACGCGTCGTCGATTACAACGTCCGCGTCCGGGTCAAACCCGACGGCAGCGGTGTGGCGCTCGACGGCGTCAAGATGAGCATCAATCCTTTCGATGAAATTGCGCTCGAGGAGGCGTTGCGCATCCGCGAGCGCGGTCAGGCCGCCGAGGTCATCGCCGTGGCGATCGGCCCCGACGAAGTGCAGACGCAGTTGCGCAGCGCACTCGCGATGGGCGCCGATCGTGCCATTCTGGTGAAGAGCGACACGACGGTCGAGCCGCGCGATGTCGCGCGCGCGCTGCTCGCGGTCATCAAGCAGGAGGGTATCGGGCTGGCCATACTCGGCAAGCAGGCGATCGATGATGACGCCGGGCAGACCGGACAGATGTTGGCCGCGTTGTGGGACCGGCCGCAAGTGAGCTTTGCCTCGAAAGTCGAGCTCAGGGATGGGGTCATCGTGGCCACGCGTGAGGTCGACAGCGGCCTCGAGACCATGGAGGTCGATCTCCCCGCGGTGATCACCAGCGATCTGCGCCTGAACGAACCGCGCTACATCAAACTGCCCGACATCATGAAGGCAAAGAAGAAACCGCTGGCGGTCACCGACATGGCGACGCTGGGCGTGAGCCTCGCCCCGCAATTCAAGGTGCTGAAGACCGACGCGCCGCCACAGCGCTCGCGCGGCATCATGGTCAAGGATGTGCCGGAGCTGATTGCAGAACTGAAAAAGCGCGGGGTGCTGACATGAGCCGGGTACTGATCATCGTCGACCATGACGGCACGCGGCTCGGCGGCGGCGCGTCCCGCTGCGTCACGGCCGCCGGAAAATTTGGCGCCGCGGAAATTCACCTCGCAGTACTCGCCTCACCCGCCGACGCGATCGCCGCCGAGGCGGCAAAAATCGCTGGCGTCAGCAAGGTGCTGGTAGTGGAGCGTGCCGAAAACGCGCATCCGCTCGCCGCGGTGCTGGCCCCCCAGGTCGTCAAGCTCGCTGCCGGCTACGAATACCTGCTCGGACCCTCCAACACCTTCGGCAAGGACCTGCTGCCGCGCGTCGCCGGGCTCCTGGGCGTCGGTCAGGTGAGCGATCTGATGTCCGTGGCAGGGCCGCATACCTTCAGGCGGCCGATCTACGCGGGCAACGCCATCATCACCGTCGAGTCGCCTGCCGACGTGAAGCTGGTGGCCACGATCCGCACTGCCTCGTTCGCGGCCGCTGCGGGCGGCGGCAGCGCACCGATCGAGGCTGTGAGTACCGACGCCGTGCTGCCCACGCACACACGCTTCGTGAGCCTCAACGCCGCCAGTAGCGATCGCCCGGATCTGCAGTCGGCCCCGCGCGTCGTCTCCGGTGGCCGGGCGCTCGGCAGCGCCGAGAATTTCAAGATCATCTACGCGCTGGCCGACCGCATCGGCGCCGCGGTGGGCGCGTCGCGTGCCGCGGTCGACGCCGGCTACGTGCCGAGCGACCTGCAGGTGGGGCAGACCGGCAAGATCATCGCTCCGGCGCTCTACGTCGCCATCGGCATCTCGGGCGCGATCCAGCATCTCACCGGCATCAAGGACGCGCGCACCATCGTCGCGATCAACAAGGACGCCGAGGCGCCGATCTTCGAAGTGTCGGACGTGGGGCTGATCGGTGATCTGTTCAAGATCGTTCCCGAGTTGACGGCGCTGCTGGGGTAGGCAGCGCCCGAATCCTAAAGATCGGCGAGGCTCAGGGTCTGGTCGGCGTGCGCCCACTCGGCCTTGAACAGTTGATCGGTATTCGCGGCTTGCGCGCTCAAGCCCAGCGCCCGTTGCGCAGCCGCCAGGCCGAACAATGCCCGCGCATCATGCGGCGTGCGTTCGAGACCGGCGCCGAAGACACGGGCTGCGTCCGCGGCCGCGCCAGCCCGCAGCAGCATGGCGCCCAGCGACTCGCGTAGCGGGAAATACCAGGGCGGCGGCTCACCGTAGGGGCCCCGATCCTGCGCATCGACGGCGGCGCGCAACGCGGCGATCGCGCCGGCATTGTCGCCCTGCGCAGCATGTAGCCGCGCCTCCAGGACCTGCGACGCGATCGCCAGGATCGTCGCCTGGTAGTCCGCCTCGAGCTTGTCGGTCGAATGTGCGACATCAAGCTGGCCCGCCACGTATTCGGGATGCGCGGGCGCCTTGGCCTGCTCGGCACGCAGGGCTGCGAGTTCCTCCTGCGCGCGCGCCGGGCGCGCGGTGGCTGCCAGTGCCAGGCCGCGCGCGTAGTGCCAAAAGCCCTTCACGAAATGAGGATCTGGACCGTCGGGTTTCTTTTCCAGGGCCGGCTCCGGAAAAATGAGCAGTTCGTCCCACTGGCCGAAGCGGGCCAGCACTTCCAGGACACTCGTCGGGTCATGGTTCAACTGTTGGTCGTCCAGCGCCGCGCGGTGCGCGAGCGCGTAGTTGCCCTGCATGCTCAACGCGTAGGACAGGAAATTCAGGCAGTGCCCACAGGCGTGGGTCTGGCTCGGTTGCTCGCTCTGCCGGTAGTCCAGAGCATGGTGGACCGCGTGATGATTGGCCTCGACGCCGGCCTGCCAGTCGCCGACCCGCAGGTAGATGTGCGCCGGCATGTGCACGAGGTGCGCGGCCGCGGGTTCCATGGGCAGGCTCGAGAGCCGCTGCGCGACGGCCAGCGCGCGAGCGGGGTCGGGGCTGGCTTCGGCGGCGTGGATGTAGAAATGCAGCAGCCCGATGTGATTGGGCTGCCGGCGCAGGCCCGACTCCAGCACGGTCAGCAACTTTTTCGTCCCGGGCTCGGGCTTGCTGTCAGTGGACCACAGGCGCCACGGCCGCAGGTCCATCGCCGCTTCCGCATACAGTGCGGTGGCATCGGCGTCGTCAGGATGGCGGTCGATCAGCGCCTGCATGGCGTTGCGATAGGCGATCGCCTGCTGGTCGAAATCCGGATGGTCTGCCGCTGAATAGCGCGTCGCCAGTGCCTCGATGTATTCGCGTTCGATCGCGCTGCCGTGGTCACCCTGCAGCGTACGCGCCCGCGCGAGCGCTTCCGCTGCGCGATGACTCCCATCAATCGTGGGCTGCGTGTTGATGTTGGGACCCAGGGCGAGGGCGATGCCCCACCACGCCATGGCAAGCGTGGGATCGAGCCGTGCCGCCTGGCGGAACGATTGTTCTGCCTCCTCGGATTGGTAGGCGAAGACCAGGGTCAGGCCGCGGTCGAAGGCGCGCTGGGCATCGCCTACCGGGGTTGCGACCGGGTGGTGTACATAGGTGTAGGGAGAGGTTGGCGTGTCAGCCTGGCTCGCCGTCGCGGCTACCGGCGCGACCAGCAGCGCCAGCAATGAAATCATTGGCCACATGGGTTGCTGCATCGCTCTCGTCCTCAAGGTTTGGACCACGGCAGATTGAGGGACAGGTGTCTTCTGCATCGCGATCCTAACGCACTGTGCACCCATGAGGCATAGTATGTGGATTGCCCCGCCGGCCGCCGTGGCCCGCGGGGAGCCACCTGGAGAAACACACCATGATATTTTTCCTGGCGTTGCTTCCGGCAACGATGCTGACGATCGCCGGCTACGCGGTGATCTACCTGGCCAACCGTTCGGAAGGCGGACTGCGGACTTTCGGCAAGTACCTGGGGTTCTGGGCCTTCACGCTGGCGGTGCTGCTCCTGTTGGGTTCGTTCTTGTGCGCTGCTCACGGTGGCGGAAGGATGCACGGCATGATGATGCACGGTTACGCGGGCGACATGCCGCCATGGCACCCGCCGCTGCCGGGCGTCGAACCTCAGGGAGTGCCGAGTCCACCACCAGTGATACCCGCGCCGTCGAAATAGCAGCGAGGTGAAGCAAAGATCCTTTTGGGGCGACACGGCTGCGATGCCGACGATCGGCGCCGCGCCGCTCCCCGCGAGCGTCGACGTGGTCGTGGTTGGCGGCGGCATCACCGGTCTCGCCGCGGCGCGGGCACTGGCCCGGCGCGGTATCAGCGTCGCGGTGCTCGAGACGCATACGATCGGCTGGGGCGCGAGTTCACGGAACGGTGGCATGGTACTCACCGGTCTGAAGCTGGGCGCCGGCACCCTGGTCTCGCGCTATGGCATCGAGTTCGCGCGGCAGCTCTTCAAGGCTTCCGTCGACTCCGTCGATACCGTGGAAAACATTGTCGCGACCGAGCAGATCGACTGCCATTTCGAGCGCAGCGGGCACCTGGCGCTGGCCAGCAAGCCGGCTCACTACGCGTATATCGAGCGTGGCGCCGAACTGTTGGCGCGCGAGTTTTCGCACCCTTCGCGCCTGCTGCCGCGTGGCGAACTGCGTGCCGAGATCGGCTCGGATTTCTACCACGGCGGCATGGTCGACGAGGCGAGCGGCAGCATCAATCCGGCACAGTACGTCGCCGGCCTCGCCAGGGCGGCGCGGGCCGCGGGCGCGACACTGCACGAGAATGCGCAGGTTCAGCGCATCGGGCGAGCGGGCCTGCGCTGGCAGGTAGAGACGGCGCGCGGCAGGATCAACACGGGCGAGATCATGATCGCGACCAGCGGCTACACCGAGGCGGTGACGCGGGCGCTGCGCCGCAAACTCCTGCCCATCGGTTCCTACATCATCGTCACCGAACCGCTGTCCGAAGCGCTGGCCGGCGAGATCAGTCCGCGCCGCCGGATGATGTATGACTCCCGGCATTTCCTGCACTACTTCCGCCTGACGCCCGATCGCCGCCTGCTGTTCGGCGGGCGGGCGCGGTTCGTGCCGGAAAACGATCTCACGGTTCGCGAGAGCGCGGCCGTGTTGCGCCAGGGCATGCTCGAAGTCTACCCGCAGCTGCGCTCAGTGCGCACGGAATATGCCTGGGGTGGCACTCTGGACTTCGCCTACGACACCATGCCGCACGCCGGGAAGATGGACGGCTATCACTACGCGCTCGGCTATGCGGGCCACGGCGTGGCGCTGGCGAGCTACCTTGGCACGCGGGTCGGCGAGACGCTGGGGACTGGCGCACTGAATTCGATCCCGTTCGCGCAACTGCCTTTTCCGGGCGCACCGCTCGGGTTGCACTGCGGAGAGACGATGTTCCTGCGCGCGGCGGCTGTCTGGTACCGGTTTCTGGATCGCGTGGCCTGAGGTTTTTGATCGCGGTGCTGCAGGTCGCGCGCCGGGGAAATCAGTAGCGGTAACCCACGTTGAGTCCGTAGGTGCGTGGTTCACCAACCAGACTGTAGTCGAACCCGATCTGGCCGGTATCCAGGTCGTTCTGGTTGAGCCCATAGGCGAGATATTTCTGGTTTGCCAGGTTCTTGATCCAGACAGCGGCGCCGAAGCCACGCTTGCCTGACTGGTCAAAGGCAATGCGCGCATTGATGATGCCGTAAGCATCCTGCGCGATGCGCTCGGTGTTGAACGCATCGAAGTACTGCTTGGCGTACAGGTTGCCGGCGAGCATCGCGTGGAATTCCCCGGAGTTCGTCCGCAGGAAACGCCAGTTGAGCGACAGGCTAGCGTTGTAGCTCGGCGCCTGAATCAGCTTGTTTCCAACGCAACAGACGCGTGGCACGCCCGGCTGCTGCTCCTTGCCGGCATGGAGAGTGAGGTCGACATACTTGCTGTCCATCAGGCCGAGGCCCGCGTCCAACTCGAGATCCACGGTGGGCTTGGCATGCAGCTCGAACTCGGCCCCGTCGACGCGCGACTTCGGCGCGTTGATCGTGTGGAAACCCGTGCCGGCCCCACCCGGCAGAGCGAACGCGTCGAGGAACTGCTGGTTGCGGTAATCGTAGTGGAACAGCGCGATGTTGAGCGTCGCATGGCGATCCCACAGCTCGCTCTTGAGGCCCATCTCAAAGGAGTCGAGCTTCTCGGGATCGGCGAAGTTCGCCTCGCTGGGCGCATTGAACGCCTGCCCGTTGAACGCCGCGCCGCGGTAGCCCTGGCTGAAGCTCGCATAAAGCAGCATGCCGTCGGTCGGCTTGTAGTCGAGGCCGATCCTGACGCTGAAGTTGTTGTTGCTCTGGCTGCGCGAGGTGGTCGGGCCCTGTGGCGCAAGGCTGGGCAGGAACGTCAGGTAGTCGGCCGGTAGCGCGCCAATCGTCTGCGTCCACAGCGTCTGGCCGCCATCCGGCGCGTAGCCGACCGGGGGCGTAAGCATGCCGCCCTCGAGGGCGTACAGATTCGAAATGTTTACGGTGTCCTTGGTGAATCGGGCGCCCGCGCGCAGCGTCAGTTTCTTGTCGAAATCAAAGGTCGTATTGAGGAACGCTGCCTTGCTGTCCTTGAGTTGGTCGAAGCTGTTGTACTCGTCGAACCCGTATAGTGGCGTGCCGTCCGGCAGGAAGAACCCGGCCGGGTAGGCGTCGAAAAAGTGGTATTCCAACATCGCGTGCGAGCTCTCGCGGCCATAGTAGAAGCCGGCGAGCCAGTTGAACCCGCCATTGTCGTGCGAGGCGAGCCGGACTTCCTCGGAGAACTGGTTGACGGTCGAGGCGTAGGTGTTCGGGTCGTCGAGGCGGTCGGTGATCGGCAGGCCGCCGTCATCGCTCTTCTCGTACCAGCGGCCGAAGTCAAAGCCGCTGACCGAAGTGAGCGTCAGGTGGTCGGCAACCGCATAGTCGACCTTCAGCGACACGCCGTCGTTGCGGATGTCCTTGTGGACCGCGTACTTCGCGCCGTTGTCGAACCAGTTGATCGTGCCAGCGTAGTAAGCCGGATCGACGTTCAGTGCGTGCGCGCCATAGGGCGTGCCCCCCGACTTGCTGAACGCTAGTTTCAGCGTCGCCGTCAGGCGATCATTCGGTTTCGCAAGCAGCGTCAGGCGGCCGGCGAGCGCATCGATACCGTTCAGCGGCTCGACACCCGGCACGATGCTGTGCACCCAGCCGTCGCGCTTTTCATACATCACCGCGGCGCGCAGACCGAGCTTGTCGTCGATGAGCGGTCCGCCGCCCGCGGCATCGATCGAGTACAGGCTGTAATTGCCGAAGCCGGCCGTCATGTAGCCGTCGTAGTCGGTGAGGCTCGGGTTGCGCGAGTAGAAGCTCACTGCGCCGCCGGTGGCGTTCTTGCCGTAGAGCGTGCCCTGCGGGCCGCGCAGCACCTCGACGCGGTCGAGATCGAAGGTCTGCAGCGCCTGGACGGCACCGACGCTCTTGTACACTTCATCGACGTACATCGCGATTGGGCTGCTCTGGTTCTGGCTGAAATCCTGCGTGGTCACGCCACGCAGCGTGAAGGTCGGCTGCGCCTCGGGACCATAGGGCGAGTTCAGGAGCATGTTGGGGACGCTGGCGGTGATATCGCCGGCCTGGCGTACGCCGCGGGCCTCGAGATCGGCTGCCGACAGCGCCGTGATCGCGATGGGTACGTCCTGCAGGCGCTCGGTCACACGCTGCGCGGTGACGACGATTTCCTCGAGCGCATTGTCGGCAGCCTGCGCTATTGCAGGCAGGATGCACATCGATAATGCACCGGCGGCAAGGCCAATGATCTTTGCCCGGCGAGTGTGCGCCACAAAGGACGAATGAACGAAACGGGCTGAGTGCATGAGATCCCCCTTGTATCGACCCGGCCGCTGCCGCCACGCAGAATTAATGTGCAGCTCGTGATTCCAAGTATCGATTATCGAACTGGTCAAATCGTATTAAGATAGAGTCTATGCCCGCGGTCCGGGAGCGTCAATCGGGCACCGGCGGCCACACGGTCCCGGGCTAGTCGAGCGCTCGCGCCGCGTTGGAAACCGCACGCGCATATTCGATCACCATCGGCCCAAGCCGTTTCAACACGTCCGCCAGTTCCCAGCGGGCGCCCGGTGCCGACACGTGAATCGCCGCGATGGACCGGCCGTGAGAATCGAGCACCGGCGCCGCCACGTTGATATCACCCAGGTAGTACTCCTGGTTATTGATGGCGAAACCCCTGGTCCGCGCCTGGCGCACCAGTTCCATGAGCGCCGGGGCATCGGTACAGGTCAGAGGCGTGTAGGCGCGACGCTCCGATGCCTTGAGTATGGCCATGACCTCGGGGTCGGGGAGCCCCGAAAGATAAGCGCGTCCTGCCGAGGTGCAGAACATCGGCAGGTGCCGGCCGATGGGCACGTGTATCGGGATGTGCTTGTGGCTGGGAAACCGGGCCACGTACACCATCTCGAGGCCATCGGGCTCCGTCAGGTTGGTGTTCTCGTTGCAGGTGCTGCTGAGCTTGGCCAGGAAGGGATTGGCCGCATCGATCAGCGCGTCCGCCTCCAGGTAATTGCAGCCGACGGTCATGACCTTGGGCGTGAGCTGGAAGCGCCGGGTACGTGGATGTTTCTCGATGAGCCCCATCGCCTGCAGCGTGTGGACGCTGCGCTGGGCGGAGCCCCGGCTGATCCGGGCGGCTTCGGCCA
>JAYTXT010000052.1:0-3910 GCA_043742765.1 Gammaproteobacteria bacterium
CCGCGATCATGACCGCGCTCAGGGCCGTGGCGATCCGCCAGCGCTGGCGCGACAGGAGACTGAGGGTCATGCGCCGGGCTGCTACTTCATCGTCGGCATCATGAAATCAGCGCCGAGCGCGCTTGGCGCCGGCCAGCGGCTGGTGATGGTCTTCTGCCGCGTGTAGAAGCGCACCCCCTCGGGGCCGTGCACGTGATGGTCGCCGAACAGCGAGGCTTTCCAGCCGCCGAAGCTGTGAAACGCCATCGGCACGGGTATCGGCACGTTGACGCCGACCATCCCGACCTGGATCAAATTCGCGAACTGGCGCGCACTGCGGCCATCACGCGTGAAGATCGCGCAGCCGTTGCCGAACTCGTGGCGGTTCAGCAGCTCGATCGCGGCGGGCAGGTCCGCCACCCGCACCATCGACAGCACCGGGCCAAAGATCTCCTCGCGATAGATCTTCATGGCGGGCGTGACGTGATCGAAGAGGCTCCCGCCCAGAAAAAAACCCTGCTCGTGGCCGGCCAGCGAGAAACCGCGCCCGTCGACCAGCAGCTGTGCGCCCTCGGCCACGCCGCTGTCGATGTAACCGAGCACGCGCGCGCGGTGCGCGGCCGTCACCAGTGGGCCCATGTCCGCCTTTTCGTCCATGGAATGCGAGATGCGCAGCGCCCCGACCTGCGGCGCCAGGCGCTCGATCAGGGCGTCGGCCGTGTGCTCGCCCACCGCCACGACCACCGAGATCGCCATGCAGCGCTCGCCCGCCGAGCCATAGGCCGCGCCCATCAGGGCATCGGCGGTCTGCTCGATGTCAGCGTCGGGCATCACGACGGCGTGATTCTTCGCACCGCCCAGCGCCTGGGCGCGCTTGCCGCGTTCGCAGCCGCGCGAGTAGATGTAGCGCGCCACCGGCGTGGAACCGACGAAACTGATCGCGCGCACCAGCTCGTGATCGAGCAGCGCGTCAACCGCCGCCTTGTCGCCGTGCACGACGTTGAACACGCCGTCGGGGAGTCCGGCTTCCTTGAGCAGTTCGGCCAGCAGGAGCGAAGTGGAGGGATCACGCTCCGAGGGCTTGAGCACGAAGCAGTTGCCGCAGGCGATCGCCACCGGGAACATCCACAGCGGCACCATGGCAGGGAAATTGAAGGGCGTGACGCCCGCGACCACGCCGAGCGGCTGGCGCAGCGTGTAGCTGTCGACTTCCCGGCCGACGTTTTCCGAGTGCTCGCCCTTGAGCAGTTGCGGGATGCCGGTGGCAAATTCGACCACTTCCATGCCGCGGGTGAGTTCACCGCGCGCGTCGGCGATAACCTTGCCGTGCTCACTGGCGATCTGGGCGGCGATGCGCTCGGCGTTATCGAGAAGGAGCTGGCGGAACTTGAACATCACCCGCGCGCGCTGCAGCGGCGGCACCTGCGACCAGGAGGCAAAGGCATCCTGGGCGGCGCGCACCGCCTGATCGATTTCCGCTTCGCCCGCCAGGGCCGCCCGGCCGCTGACCCGGCCGCTGCTCGGGTGGAACACTTCGGCAAAACGGCCGGAGCGACCCGGCACGCGCCGGCCGCCGATCCAGTGGGAGATTTCCGGGCTGACTGCGATGGCTGGGAGTGCGTTCATGGTTGCGCGATCATACGCAACCAGGAACGCTTCCGGCTAGTTCGCCACCCCTTTGAGCACTTCGGTGGTCACGTTGTAATCGGCGATCGACACCTGGTGCGGCACGCAGGAGGTGCGGTATTCGGTGTTGCGCAGCGCAAAGCCCTTCTGCAGCAGTTCGCGCATCTGCTCGACGAGCTCGCATTCGCCCGCGCCCATGTAAGTCGGCCGGTTCGGCGCGATCTGCACCTTCGCCCAGCCGGCTTTGACGGCATCCACTGCGGCTGGCTCTGTTGCCGGGGCGAGCGAGCTGAATTCGGTCGAGACCCAGGCAAACCTGCTGGGCCGGTTCTGGCCATCGCTGCAGCCGGTGGCTCGCACCTTGAGGTCCTTGCGTGCGCCAAAGGTCAGCAGGATGTCGCGCACCTTACCCTCGAGGCCATCGCAGGTGTAGAGCGTTGTAAACCCGCTGTAGTCAAATTTCAGCTTCTGGGCATGCCACTGCGCCGGAGTGCCCGCCTGGTCGGCGGATCCGGCGCTGGCCAGCGATGAGACAGGCAGGAGCGCGGCAGAGGCGAAAAGCGCCAGGAACGCGCGCCCCGGATACTTTAACGACATGAGTCGGTCTCCTTGAGGTTGCCGGCAGTACAACCGGTAGACCAGCCGCGGGGCTTTTGGTTCGCCTATCTGGCCGTGGGCGGTCTCGCTGGGCCCACGGCATGCCCGCCAAAGGCATGGCGGAGCCGGGCCAGGAACCGGGCGCCGTAGTCGCCGTGCCCCTGGCTCGCAAAACGCACGTTCAGAGCTGCCGATGTGACCGGGAGCGGGACGGCGAGGTCCAGCCCCTCGCGCACCGTCCAGCGGCCTTCGCCGGAGTCGGCGACGACGGGCGCCACCTGGTCCATGATTGGATCCTGGCGCAGCGCACCGGCGGCCAGCTCGAGCAGCCAGGAGCGGATCACGGTGCCGTGCCGCCACGCTCCTGCGATCGCCGCAACATCGAGCCCGAATTCCCCCTTCGCCTGCAGCAGCGCAAAACCCTCAGCGTAGGCTTGCATCAGTCCGTATTCGATGCCGTTGTGGACCATCTTCGTGTAATGCCCGCTGCCCGTGGGGCCACAGTGCACCCAGCCCCTGTTGCTCGCCGGGGCCAGCGCCTGAAAAACGGGCAGGAGGGGCGTTACCGCGGCCTTTGGGCCGCCAAACATGAGCCCGTAACCTTCGTCCAGGCCCCACACGCCGCCCGATACGCCGACGTCGATGAAATGCAGGCCCCGTGCGGCGAGCGCGGCCGCCTGCTTGAGCGTGTCGCGATAGTCGGCATTGCCACCGTCGAGTATCACGTCGCCCGCTGACAGGAGCGCCGCGACCGATTGAATGGCCTGGGTGGTGATTTCGCCCGCGGGCAGCATGATCCAGATCGCCCGGGGCGGGCGCAGCATTGCCACGGCCTCGGCCAGGCGGGCGGCGACGGTGACACCAGGCTCCGCGGCCACCGCCGCGCGCGCGGCCTCAGAAACGTCGTACCCGCAGACTGGGAGCCCCGCGCGCGCCAGGCGACGGAGCATGTTGGCGCCCATGCGACCCAAGCCCACCATGGCCAGTGAGCGCTCGGCCGTCATTGCATGTGCTGCCCGCCGTTGATGGCGATGTTGGCGCCGGTGACGAACGCCGCCTCCTCGCTCGCCAGGTACGCCACCAGGCCCGCAACCTCCTCGGGCTTGCCGAGCCGCCCCATCGGGATCTGCGGAATGATCTTGGAATCGAGCACTTCCTTCGGGATCGCCATCACCATCTGCGTGCCGATGTAGCCGGGTGAAATAGTGTTCACCGTCACGCCCTTGCGCGCCACCTCGAGCGAGAGCGCCTTGGTGAAGCCGTGCATGCCCGCCTTGGCGGCCGAGTAGTTGGTCTGCCCGAAGGCGCCCTTCTGGCCGTTGACCGAGGAAATATTGACGATGCGGCCCCAGCCACGATCGACCATGCCGTCGCACACCTGCTTGCTGACGTTGAACACGGAATCGAGATTGGTGCGCATGACCGCGTCCCAGTTGACACGATCCATCTTGCGGAAAGTCATGTCACGGGTGATGCCGGCGTTGTTGACCAGGATGTCGACGTGGCCCAGCTCGGCCATGATCTTCTGCAAGCAGGCCACGCTCGAATCCCAATCGCTGACGTCGCAGGCATAGGCGTGAAAGTCGAAGCCCTTGGCCTTCATGGCGGCAAGCCAGGCCTGCGCCTTGGTATTGCCCGGCGAATAAGTGGCCGCCACCGTATGGCCCAGGGCCGCGAGCTTCATGCAGATAGCCTCGCCGAGCCCACC
>JAYTXT010000053.1:0-2170 GCA_043742765.1 Gammaproteobacteria bacterium
TCGGCCGGCCTCGTTGAGCATGGGGGCGAGTCCGAGCCGACCAGGCCGCGGGATGCGGCAGGCGAACACGCGATCGAGCCAAGAGCGCGCGCCCCGGCCCGAGACCTCGTACTTCCCGTAGTTGCTGGTCTCGTAGAGGCCAACGCCCGAGCGCACGGCCTGACATTCGGTGCGCACGATCGGGAAGGCTTCGGAGCGGCGATAGGTCGGTGTCTCCGTCGGCGCCACTCCGGCCGGAGCGAACCACAGGGCATGTTCGAGCCCAAAATTCGCGCCCATGACGGCACCAGCGGCGATCAGGCGGTCGTAGATCGGTGAGCGCCGCAGCGGCCGGCCGGCGGTCAGTTCCTCGTTGGGATAGGCCAGGCGAAAGCGCCGCGCGTAGTTTTCAGGCACCTTCACCGACGTATATCTGGGCGTTGCGAAAGCGCCGAAGCGCGCGACGTCCATCGAAATGATGTCCTGCCCGGGGTCGTTCTCCGCCATCCACCGCGAGAGCACCAGCCCGATGCCGCCACCTTGGCTGAAGCCGGCCATCACGCCGCATGCGACCCAATAATTGCGCAGCCCCCGCACCGGTCCAACCAGCGGATTGCCGTCGGGCGCGAAGGTGAACGGCCCGTTGATTGCCTTGCGGATGCCAGCGCGGCCGAGCGCCGGAAAATGCCGGAAGCCCACCTCGAAGTACGGTGCCAGGCGCTCGAAATCATCCGGCAGGAGCTGCATCGAGAAATCATCCGGAGTCTGGTGCGGCGACCAGACGACGCCGTCGGGCTCGTAGGTGCCGATCAGCGCCCCACCCCGCTCCTGGCGCATGTAGATCTCGCCGGCGTAATCGGTGGTGTTGACGATTTCCTGCGCGCGGCCCTGCAATTCAGGGATGTCTTCCGTGAGCAGATAGTGATGCTCCATTGCCAGCACCGGCAGCTCGATGCCGACCATCCGGCCGACCTCGCGCGCCCACAGGCCCGCGCAATTGACCACGTGTTCGGCGCGCACGTTGCCTTTGTCGGTGACGACGTCCCAGCTGCCGTCGTGCCGCTGGTCAAGGGAGAGCACGCGGGTGAAGCGTTCCACCGCGGCGCCGAGCGCGCGCGCCGCCTTCACGTAGGCGTGGGTGGTGCCCGAAGGATCGCAGTGACCGCCGTCGGCGCGCCACAGCGCGCCGCAAAAGTACTGCGGGTCGATGAGCGGGTTGAACTGCCGCGCCTCCTCAAGCGAAATCATCCGGGTTTCCATGCCCAGGTACCGCGCTCGCGAGCAGATGAGTTTCAGGCTGTCGAGTTCGCCGGGGGTCGCGGCGAGCATCAGGCCACCGTTCGGATGCAGCCCGCAGGATTGGCCGGACAGCGCCTCGATTTCGCGGTAGAGGTCGATCGTGTATTTCTGCAACCGTGAGATGTTGGCTTCGCCGTTGAAGGTGTGCATGCCGCCCGCGGCATGCCAGGTGGAGCCCGAGGTGAGCTCGCTCTTCTCGAGCAGCAGTACGTCGGCCCAGCCGATCTTCGCGAGGTGATAGAGCACGCTGGCGCCGACCACGCCGCCGCCGATGACCACCGCCCTGGCCGAGGTTTTCATGGCGCCCCGGCGCAGCAAAAACGAGCGCCGTCCCGGTCGTTCGCGGGCCGCCGGCAGGTTTTTCTTACGGGTAGCATCTGTGCTCATCATAATAGAGCTGCGAGCCGATCGGCACGCGCGATCGGGGCTTGACGCCCGCGGCAACAACCGACAACGTGCGTGTCATGGCGAAAACCCTGAAAGCGCTTCTGGCCTGCGCAACGCTGGCGCTGCTCGTGTCGTGTCCGCTCCAGGCCGCGGTGGTGGTCTCATCGAAGCTATCGAGTGAGTCGGCCATGATCGGTCAGATGATCCGCCTGCTGTTGAATGCCCGGGGCGTCCCAACCATCGACCGCATGACGCTCGGCGCGACCCCGGTGGTGCGCAAGGCGCTGCTGCAGGGCGAGATTGACCTCTACATCGAGTACACCGGCAACGCCGGTTTCTTCTTCAATGTCGCAGACGACCCGGCCTGGAAGGACCTGCAGCGAGGCTTCGCGCTGGGCGCGAAGCTCGATTACGCCGCCAACCGGATTGTGTGGCTCACGCCGGCGAACGCCAGCAATTCCTGGGCCCTGGCGGTGCGGAGTGACGTCGCCGCAGCCAATCACCT
>JAYTXT010000054.1:0-4379 GCA_043742765.1 Gammaproteobacteria bacterium
GATTCGATCACTTGCGCAGATCCACTCGGTCGTGCCATGCCAGTGCTCCGCCTCGGCTGGGACGATCATTATTGCATTATTTAAGAGACAGTCAATAAGCTTCTGGGCGGGCACCGGGAGCGAACCGTGAACGACAACGACATCGTCATCAAAGCCTGGAACACCGTCCTGTTCGACAAGTTCCTGCGCTTCAAGCACCTGCTGATCGCGGGCCTCTCCGGTCATAGCGATGAGGTGCTCTCGCGCCGCCTGTACCCGGCCGGAGCACGCGTGCTCGACGTGGGCTGCGGATTCGGCGACAGCACTGTGCGCATCGCCCGTGAGGTGGGTCCAAAGGGCGAGGCGGTCGGCACTGACTGCGCCGCAAACTTCATTGCGATGGCCGAACAGGACGCGCGCGCCGCGGGCGTCGGCAACGCGGCGTTTTTCTGCGCCGATTCGCAGTGCGATGATCTGCACGGCCCCTACGACCATGCGTTCGCGCGCTTCGGCACCATGTTCTTCATGATGCCCGGCGCGGCGCTGCGCAACATCCGCAAGGCGCTCAAGCCCGGCGGCGTGTTCACGCAGATCGTGTGGCGCAAGCGCGAAGACAATCCGTGGCTGCACGATGCGGAGCTGTGCGTGCGCGGCATCGTTCCGGTGGTCTCACACGAGGAGAGCGACCAGGTGCACTGCGGCCCCGGACCATTCTCGATGTCGGGTCCCGACATGGTCAGCTCAATGATGAAGGCGGCGGGGTATGACGGCATCCGTTTCGAGCGCTTCGATACCGATATCTGCATCGGGCGTGATCTCGAGGACGCAATCGAATTCGCGATGGCGCTGGGGCCGGCTGGCGAAATCATCCGGCTGGCCGGCGAGGAAGGCGAGCGGCTGAAACCGCAGGTGGTCAGCGCGCTCCGCCAGACGCTGTCGCGCTATGTGCAACCCAACGGAGTGTGGGCACCGTCCAGCACCTGGTTCGTCACGGCGCGAAACGCGTCTTAAATAGACCCTAAATAAACAATTCGCGCGCCTCAGAGTGCCGGCGAGACATCGAAGACCAGCGTGCTCTGGGCAGCAACGGGTATGGCGGCCGTACCGCCGGAATCCGCTATCACATCGGGGATTGCTACCGGAGGGTAGAGGTAGCTAAGCGCGGCGTTTGGACCCAGTCCGGCGATGGTGGCGCTGGCCGCAGTGGTGCCGTAGTTGATCACCACGAGCGTGGTTTCGCCCGGGATTCGACGCTGGTAGGAGAGCACGCTACCCGTGACCAGCGGTTGGTTGTACGGCCCGTCACGCAGCGAGACGCGCGCATTGCGGAGCGCGAGCATCTCGCGATAGAAGTTGAGCAGCGAAGTCGGATCGGCATTCTCGATCGCGACGTTTTCCGTGGCAACGTTTGCCGAATACGAACGGTACGGTGTGCCGCTCGTGAAGCCATCGGTGGCGGTATTGACCGGGGCCCAGCTCATGGGCGTGCGCAGCGCCGCGTCGCCGCCCGTGCTGGCGGTGCCCGCCATGCCGATTTCCTCGCCGTAATAGATGAACGGAGTGCCCGGCGCCAGCAGATAGCTCGCCGCCGCCAGTTTGTAGCCCGGGATGTCGCCACCGAGCTGGCTCCAGATGCGGTCGCCCGCAAAGGAGTCGTGATTGGCAAGAATGGTCGCCATGCCTGTCTGCGCCGTCGTGAAATAGTTGGACAAGGCAGTGATGCTCGCCGGGTCGTTGCGGGCCGCGCCCAGGAGCGAGCCCTTGAGATCGAACGCGAAGGCGGCGCCGCACCCGGTCGCGGCCGCGAATCCTTGCGGATCGGCGGGGCCCTCGCACACCATGTAGCGCTGCGAATACGTGCTCAGCAGCGCGCGGACCTGCATCATCAGGGTGTAATTCTGCGGCTGGTCCTCCCACGCCGTCGGCCCGTTTTCATATAGATTGCCAACCGCGTCGAACCGAAATCCATCCACGCCCCGGTTCAGCCAGAAACGCAGGTTCGACTCGTGGTAGGCCACCACCGCAGGATTATTGAGGTTCCAGTCCGGCATCGATGGACTGAAAACCCCGAAATAGGCGCCGGTCGCTGTCGTGCGCCAGGGGTTGCCGCCATAAATGTTCCAGCCTGCCGGGGCCGTGGCCTGCCAGATGTACCAGTCGCGGTAAGCGTTGCCCGTCGCGTACCGGGAGTTCAGGAACACCGGGTTCATGTCCGAGCTGTGATTGATGACGTAGTCGATCACGACACCGATGCCGAGCGCGTGGGCCTGGGCCAGCAAATCGTCCAGGTCGGCCAGCGTCCCGTAGTCCGGATCGATGTCCCGATAATTGGCCACGGCATAGCCATGGTCATGGTCGGAACTCACAGTCACGGGCATCAACCACAGGCCCTTGACGCCGAGCGCCTGCAGGTAAAGCAGTTCCGAGGTCACTCCGCGCAGGTCGCCTTTCCCGTCGCCGTCGCTGTCCTTATAGCTGCGCACGAAGATTTCCATGAAGGCGCCGTGCTGCCAGTTGGAGTTGGCAGGGAACGTACTACCGGGATCGCTGGCAGTCACCGCGCTGACATCGGGCGCTGCGGGTGGTGGGGGTGGCGGGGGTGGAGGCGGAGGTCCGACCGGCGTGCTCGAGCCGCCGCCGCAGGAGGCGAGCCAGATCGTGAGTGCGATACCCGCGAGCGCTACACTGGCGCTCTTTCGCATGGCTGAGTTCAAGCAGGCGCTCCGGAAATTCATGGCGGTCAGGAAAATTATAGCGGAGGCGGCGCCCGGGCGCCCCCGGTTGCCGCGGGCCTGAATTTGGCCCTCAGCGCAACAGTCCACTCCTTTGAGATCACGCTTAACGATGCCGATCGGGGCATCCATGAGTCGCTGGATTTCCGCGTCGCGCGCCACCCTTCGGAGACGGCCGAGTATCTGGTGACGCGCGTCCTGGCCTATTGCCTGGAATACACGGAAGGTCTCGCGTTCTCAAAAGGCGGGCTCTCCGACCCCGACGCGCCGGCGCTCTCGATTCGCGACTTGACCGGGGCGCTGCGGAGTTGGATCGAGATCGGTACGCCCGAATCGGGCCGGCTGCACAAAGCGGCAAAGGCGGCGCCGCGGGTGGCGATCTATTCGCACAAGGACGTCACGAATCTGCTCGGACGCCTTTCCTCCGAGGCGGTGTATCGGGCCGACAAGATCGAAATCTACGCCTTGGACCCAGTGTTCCTGGCGGCGCTGGTGGCGCGGCTCGAGCGGCGCATGCGTTTTGATCTCGCGGTCAGCGATCGGCACCTGTACCTGTCGGTGGGCGAGGAGACCTTGAGCGGCGCCGTGACGGCCCATGGCCCGGGTGCCGGGCGTTAGGTGGTTTCGCCGCGATCAGGGTTGAATTCCGGGGGTACAAAGCACTAGAATCCGCCCCCGGTGGCCGGAGCGGGCTTGAGAGGCGGTTCCGTGCAGTCGCAGATGGTGCGGCCAAGAGCTTGATTTGAAAGCCCCACTCGGGGCTTTTTGCGTTTTGGTGGGCCGCTGGCCCTTTTTTTTGGTTTGGGTTTCGGATTGGCGGCCGGAGTGGTCCATGGCGGCGGGCTTAAGCGAGAAGCTGATCGGGCTCGTGGAGCCCCTGCTGGGAAACCTGGGCTTCGAGCTCGTCGACCTGGAACTGTCGGCCGGCCGTGGCTCGGGGATGCTGCGGGTGTTCATCGATCGGGCCGAGGGTGTCGGCATCGAGGACTGCGAGCGGGTCAGCCGGGAAATCTCGGCGCTGCTCGACGTGCACGATCCGATACCGATGGCCTACCGGCTCGAGGTGTCGACGCCCGGGCTCGACCGGGTGCTGCGCACCCCCGCGCATTTCGCGCGCTTTGCTGGTGCGCAGGCGGAGATTGAACTGGCAGCGCCGCGCGACGGGCGGCGGCACTTTACGGGACGGTTGGCGCAGGTGGGCGCGACCGGCATCGAATTGACGGTGGACGGCGCGCAGGTGCCGTTGGGCTACGCGGACATTTTCCGCGCGCGACTGGTACCGGAGTGGCCGGACACGACGAGCAAAGGTAGAAAGCGATGAACAAGGAAATCCTCCTGGTGGTCGACGCGGTCTCGAACGAGAAGGGCGTCGACAAGGAAATCATCTTCGAGGCGCTCGAAGCCGCGCTCGCGGCCGCAGCGCGCCGCAAGCACAGCGAGTTGTGGGATGTGCGCGTCGCCATCGACCGCAAGACTGGTGAATACGAGACTTTCCGCCGCTGGAAAGTGTTCGCCGACGATTCGCGCGAAATTGAAAATCCGGAAGCCGAGTTGCGGCTCGAGGACGGCCTCGACCTCGACAAGAACACCGCGCCCGGCCAGTACGTCGAGGAGCCGATGGAATCGGCACTCTTCGGCCGCATCGCCGCGCAGCAGGCCAAGCAGGTC
>JAYTXT010000055.1:0-8830 GCA_043742765.1 Gammaproteobacteria bacterium
CCCCCAGGTACACGTGCGCCGACACCCAGCCCCGCACCGTGCCCAGGGTCGAGCGGTAGCTGCGCTTGCGCACGCCCAGCGCCAGCAGCCACAGAACCAGCAGCGCCGCGATCGTGCCGAGCGTGTAGCCAAGCCAGGTACCGCCGTTCGGTGGCGTCGCCGGCGAATGCCAGGCGTAGGCGAGCACCGCGACGGCCGTGAGGGCGAGCGCGACCCACAGGTAGCGGCGGCCGCGGTAGGCGAGGGCGGACTGGTGGAGGCTAGACATCGTTGCCATGCGCAAGTTCGACGAAGCGCTCGGGACTGATGCGGATCGCGGCCCCAGTCGGACAGGCGCGGACGCAGGCGGGGCCACCACCCAGGTCCTTGCACATGTCGCACTTCACCGCCTGCTTCGCAGCCTGCGGGTCCTTGCTCCCGGCAGCGGCGCCGCCGGGCCCCGGGCCGTTGCCCAGCAGCAGCCACGAGAGCAGCGATGGCTTGGCAGGTTGCTCGGCAGCCATCTGGATCACGCCGTACGGGCAGTTGCGCTCGCAGTTGCCGCAGCCGATGCAGTTGTCACGGATGTAGACCTCGCCGTCAGGCGCGCGCCGGATCGCATCGGGCGGACAATCGGTCATGCAGTGCGGGTCCTCGCAGTGCCGGCATGAGGTTGGCACGTGCACCCGTGCGAAGCTCGGCCCGGCCTCACGATCCAGTCGCGAGGTGCCGCCGTGCGTCTCGGCGCAGGCTTTCTCGCAGTTGTCGCAGCCGACGCACAGCGACTCGTCGATCAGCAGCACGTCGGTCGCCTCGCCGAGGCCCTGCTGCATCAGGAACGAGATCAGATCGCCCGCCTGGGTCTGGCCCTGCATGCGCGCGTTCGCAGCCAGCCGCTCGCGGACGGTGTCCTGGATGCGCTCGCGCAGCGAGGCATTGCGGGCCAGCAGCGCGTCGAAGGCGGTGGCATCGATGCTGACGGTCTCGGTGGCGACGTTCGCCCGCACGCTGGCGGAGCGCCGTGTGCGCCCGAGCAGGCCAATCTCGCCGACGTAATTGCCCGCGGCGGCATAGGAAGTCACCACGTCGCGGCCGCCGAGCTGACGCAGCACCGCGACCGAACCGCTCCGCACCAGGTGGAGGCAGTCGGCGACGGCGCCCTCCTCGAACAGCAGCTCGCCCGGCCGGTAGCGGTTGAGCCGCGCGCCTGCGGCAACCGTGCGCAGCTCTTCGAAGCTGGCGTCGGTCGCGAAACTCGACTGGATCGCGCGGATGATGAACAGCTCGTCGACCACGCGCCGGACGCCCTCGACCGAGCTCATGAGCTTGAGAATCTCGCGGCGCGGCGTCTCGAGCACCACGCAGTCGGTGCCGGCCAGTGCGCTGCCGGCGCGCCGGCGCCCGGACAGCAGGCTCCCCTCGCCGAAGAATTGTCCCTGGCGCAAGGTGACGCGCTGGCGGCCGTCATCGCCGAGTTCCATCTCGGCGCTGCCATTGATGATCGTGAAGAAGGAGTTGGTGTAGTCGTTCTTGCGAAACAGCACGGTGCCAGGGGCGGGCGCGTGGACGGCGCTGCCCAGCACCAGTTCGCGCAGCAGCAGCGGGTTGACCTCCGCGAACAGGGGCGCACGGTCGCGAATCAGCGCCAGCGTGGCGCTGACCGACAGCCCGAACGGGAGCGGCGCAAAGCGCTCGCGCAGGATCGGTTCGTCGGCCGGCTCCACGGCGCGGCCGAGGCTGTACTCGACCGCCTCGTAGCCCTGGTTCATCGCCTGTTTGATGAGCGGATAGCCGCCGAGCGCACCGACCACGTACAGTCCGGGCACGCTCGACTCGTACTGGTCGGACAGGATCGGCAGCGCAGTCGGCTGCGGGCCCGGAAAGCCGACGCCGCAGGCTTCGACGAACTGCCGCGGCGGGATGGCGCCAAGCCGCGCGATGATCCGGTTGCACTCGACCGCGGCCTCGCCGGATTCGGTGTTGAGCGTCAGTCGGTAGCCGCGCTCCGCGCCCGTGCTGGCCTCGATGCGCGCACAGGAACTCTTGGAGAAGCAGCCGAGCGCGCCGGATTCGATCGCCTTGGTCACCGCATTGAGATTGCCTTCCTTGGCGCGCGAGAATTCGCCCGCGCGGTTCACGAGGTATACCCGGTTGCGTTTCGACAGCGCGAGCGCGTTCTCGATCGCGGCATCGCCGGCGCCGACGACGACGATGGTCTCGTCCCGGTAGGCGTCGGCGTCGTCGAGCTGGTACTGCACGCAGGGCAGTTCCTCGCCCGGCACTCCCAGCTTGCGCGGATTCCCCTGCACGCCGATCGCGAGCACCACGTGCTCGGCGTGGACCACGCCGCCATCCTTCAGCGCGATCTCGAAGCGTGGCCGTGAACCATTGATGGTAACCACCTCGGCGCCATAGCGGATGTTGACCCGATGCTCGGCGAGCGCGGCGGCCCAGCGTTCCAGCACTGTCTCGCGGACGGCGGCCTCGAACGGCAGGGCGCTGCGCAGCGGCAGCGCGCCGGGCTCGGCCATGACGAGCTTGCCCTTCTGGTATTTCTGGATCGTGTTGGCGTGGCCCGGGCCCGCTTCGAGCAGCAGATGTGAGACGCCGAGGTCGGCGGCGTGGGCGGCGGCGGAAAGGCCGGCAGGGCCGGCGCCGATCACTGCGATCGAGACGCGCTCCGTCACCAACGCCGCGGACTCATTTGCCGGTCAGTGCCGCGGCACCCGAGATAGTGCCGGCCCCCGGCGCGCTCAGCGTGTAGGAGATACCGGCCGCGCCAGGCACGCCCGAAGTCTGCCCGGGCACATTGCTGAAGAAACCGCTGAACTGGCCGCCGCCGCCCAACTGCGTGGAGCCGCCGATCGAGGGTGCGCCAAACCTACCGTTGAACTGCGGACCGTTGCTCTTCGACGGCGCCAGGATGAAGCCGTTGCCGTTGGCGATCCAGTCCACATTGGCGAACGTCAGCGCCAGGGACGCAGCCACCGTGCTCGCCCTGAAATCGGCGGTCAGCGTCAGGCTATTGAGCGTGCCGAGCTTGCCCACGCCGTCGGATGGCTGGGTGGCGCCCACGAGGTTGTAGACCGCGGTACCGCTCACCGGCAGCACCGGCACGGCGGCATCAACGTAGCCGTTTCCGGCGACCCAGTGAACGCTGTCGTTGCCGAGCGGCGCGGGCACGCTGCCGCGGGTTGCAGTGACGAGATTGACGCTGCCGCCGCTCCAGCGGCCCCAGCGCAATCCGGTTGCTGCATCAAATCCCGCCTCGCTCGCTGTAGCTGTGCCGATCTGCAATTGCGCGGCGCCCGCATCAGTCAACACCGGCAACACCGTCGCGCCGCCGCCCGCGCCGCCGAAGGCGTACAGCGTGGCGGCGGCCGCGCCGGTCCCGGGGCTGAATACGCCCGGCACCGGACTCGTCACCCAGGCGGAATCCTTGCGTGTTGGCAGTTGGCCCGGCGTCAGGTCAATCGGCACGCCGTTCACGGATCCGCCCACGGGCAGGACCGTGCCGTTGGCCGGGGGTGGAGGTTCGGTAATCTGCGGGGCCGGGCCGCGCGGCTCGCCGGGATTACCGAAGCCGAGATTCTTGCCGGCGGGGCGCACCTGAGCGCCCGCGGCAGCGCCGCCGAGCAGAGTGAGCGGGCCCGCGCCGTCACCGAGCGTCGGCGCCGGCGGCTGCTGGAGCCGTTCCGGCTTGAGTTCCGGCACCGGAATGAACACGAACTCGCCGGCGCTGACCAGGATCTCAAGATCGCCGCCGCGAAACACGATGCTGCCGGAGTAGACGCCAAGGTACAGGCCGTCCCGCACCGGTTCGCCAGGCTTCAGGCCCGGCGCATCGGCGCAATCGCCGCGGCAGAACACTGCGACGTAGTCAGTGCCGCGGATGCCGAGCGTGCCCACCGGCACGCGCACCTCGTAGGCCGCGGGATCTGCCTTGCCGATGCTGCCCGAGGCGGTGCGAAAGCCGCCCCTGAGCAGCGTGCTGACGCTGCGTCCGGTCGAGGCCGCCACCGTCGTGACGGCCGGACTCCTGACTGCGGCGCCCAGTTCGAAGGCATCGATGCGAAAGCGCGACCCGGAGCGCAGCGCAATCCTCGCGCCATCGCCCATCAGCAGTTGCGCTCGCGCGCCCGCCGCGGTGACGACCGTGTCACCCGTGTTGACCACAGCGCCGCGGTGCAGGGTTTGGCCGCCGGCCTCCAGCGTGACGTTGCCGGTCACGAACACGACTTTTCCGGCCGGCGTGGCGAGCGCGAGCGGGCTGCAGGCAAGCAGCGCCATGATCGCGAGCAGCAGCTGCGGGCGGCGCTTGGTGCGGGGGCGGGTTGGTGTGCGCATGAAAGTTCCCCGTGGTATCAGTGCAGAGTACGGTGCAGGAAAACGCCCGCTTCCCAGCGGTCGTAGGCGTAGAGCGAAACATTGGAGTCGTTCCGCGCGTAGCGCAGGCGCGGTTGTACATGCCAGCCCGCGACCGGGGCGTCGTCGAAATCCAGGAGCACGACTGCGGTGTACTGCGTATCGCGCCGCGCCAGTCCGAAGAAGCCTGCCCCGCCCGTGTAGCTGCTGCGCAGGCCGCCGGCATCTACCACCGCGCGAATGCGCGGCCCAGCCTGCCAGGCATATGAAGCGCGGGCGCCGTAGCGGTCGCCGCCGTACGGCGAGTTCGCCAGTTGCGTGGCATCGCGACCCGCGAGCAGCGTGAATGACAGGATTGCGCCGGCGGGCAGGCTGCCGCGGTCGATGCGCACACTCGCGAGCAGCCGGTCGACCTCGAGCAGCTTGAGGTTTTCGTCCAGGTAGCGTAGTGGGCCATACGAGACGCTGCCGGTCGTTGACCAGTGTGCGCCCGCAGGATGCGTGGCCCGCGCCTGCACGGTGCCGCTCCAGTCGTGACCGGTGCCGTCGAGAGCAGCCCAATAGCCGGTGACTCCGAGTGCCGTGCGCCACTCGCCGATCCGCGCGGCAAGTGCGAGCGCGCCGGACATGAGCGACTGGTCGACGAAGTGGGCACTGGGGTTCCAGCGCTGGTTGGCGGCCAGGTCGGCCGTCCAGCCCAGGTTGCGTCCCCGCGGGTGCACATAGCTCGCGCTGAGCGCCGCGTCGGCAAACGCGCTCGACCTCGCGACATTGCGGGCGTCCAGATTGAAGCCGAGAAATTGCCGGTCGGCTGTCGAGCCGTTGGCATTGGAGTCGTAGCCGCTGCCGCCGTCGAAGCTCACGACCAGGCGCGGACGCATGATGACCGCCTGGTTGTCGATGGCGATGAGGTAGCGGTTGATGAGCGCCAGTGCCGCCGCCGGCGGGTGGCGCTCGCGCAGGTAGGTGAACTGGGTGCGCGCCGATGCGTAGTCGCCGCTCTCGAAGTAGGCGCGGCCAAGTTCCACGCGCGCGCCGTCAAAGTCGGGTTCCGTCACGACCACGCGAGCGAGGGCGAAGACGGCCTCCGGGGCGCGGCCGCTATCGAGCGCCGCAATGCCGTAGAGGTAGTCGAACGCGCTGTCGCCGCCGAATTCGGCCTCGCGGGCCGACAGCACGGTGTAGGCTTCGGCAGCGCGCCCGGCCGCGATCAGCGACCGGCTCTGCGCGAGCAGGGCCTCGACGTCGGCAGGCTCGGCGGCAGGGGCCTGGCCCGCGATTCCCATCAGTGTCAATACGGCTGCCGCAAGATAGCAACGGTGCCGACGCGGTGATGGCTGCATTTGACTCCAAAATCCCGTGCTTGTGGCCGCTCGTCGTTACGGTACGATGCCAACGTCCGGCCGATTTTCCGCGCGGACGGCCTATCTTGCGTCAGCAGGCCTTGCATCGCAATACGACGCGCCGCTATGCGCGTGGCCGGTGGTTACTTCTTCGTGAATGTGTATACCCCGTCCCACTCCGGCGGCGGCGGCGCTTCGAGGTAGTCGCTGATCCGTGCTGCGTACAACTGGTACAGCCGATGATCCTGGCGGGCTCGCAGCGCTGCCAGCTGTGCATCCGCGGCGGCGAAATCGCGCGCGCGATAGGCTGCGAGCACCGCGGCGAACTGGTGGCGCGCGGCGAGCACCGCAGCCGGGAGCGAGGCGTGTGGGCCGAGGGGCTCGAGGATCGCGATCGCCTCATGCTTGCCCTTGACGCGCACCAGGTCGAGTTCCCGGAATGCCATTTCCGGTACTTCGCGGGCGGTCGCGGCGCTGACGATGATCTCGACGCCGTACTCTTTGGTCAGTCCCTCGAGCCTCGAGCCCAGGTTCACGGTGTCGCCCAGCACCGTGTACGCCATCCGGAACTCGGAACCCATGTTGCCGACGTTCATGGGGCCGGAACTGATGCCGACGCCGATGCGGATTTCCGGCCAACCTCGCGCGCGACAGGTCGTGTTGACGCCCTCCAGGCATGCGACCATGTCCAGCGCGGCCTGCACCGCGCGTGCGGCGTGGCTGCGATCGACGAGCGGCGCGCCCCAGAACGCCATCACCGCGTCGCCCATGTACTTGTCGATGGTGCCGTGATGGCGCCGGATCACGGCCGTGATGGGCGTCAGGAACTCGTTCATGAACTGACTCAGCGAGCGCGGGTCCAGTCCCTCGGAAATGGTCGTGAAGCCGCGCACGTCCGAGAACAGCACGCTCATGACGCGGCTCTCGCCGGCCAGCGAAATGTCGGTTTCCGTGTCGTCGAGTTCCTGCACCACCTCCGGCGGGATGTACTGGCCAAACAGCCGGCCAAGCCGACGTTTACGGCGCGATTCAAAGAAATAGCCGTAGTTGAGGTGCAGGAGCGCGGCGATCAGCACGTAGCTCACGCCCGTGGCCAGCGGCAGCACGATGCCCAGGCGTTGCCACGCAAGCAGGTTGGCGCCGCACAGCGCCGCGAGCAGCACGACGACCGTCAGCACCCCGATCAGCGGTGAGCGGGCGAGGAGCGCCGCGGTCAGCAGCGCCAGCAGCAGCAGCGTGCCAGCCTCAATCCACGGCGCCGTTGTCGGCACGTAACGGATGGTCCCGTCCAGGAGCCCGGCGACGACATTGGCGTGGGCCTCGACGCCGATGTATTCCTTTCCTACGGGTGTCGCGCGCAGGTCGAGCAGCCCGGGAGCGCTCGCGCCCACCAGCACGATTGCGCCCTTGAGCGTTGCCGCAGGCGCGGTGCCGTGCAGCACCTGGGTAATGGATACGTAGGGAAACGAGCCGACCGGCCCGCGGAACGGCACCAGCACCGCGGCGGCGCGATCCACCGGGACCACCCGCGCGCCGATGTGGATTTCCTGCAAGGCGCCGCTGGCCGGGTCGACGCCGAGCGTCAGTGGCGGCGAGTGCAGCGCCAGACGCGTGAGTGCGAGGCCGAGTGACTCGTAGATCCGGCCGCCGTAATACTGGAGCAGCGGCATCCGGCGCACGATGCCATCCTCATCGACCAGCGAGGTGTCGAAGAAGCCACCCGCGGCGGCGTTGCGCTGCAACCCGCTGAGGTTGGCGACGTAGCCGGCGGGTCGCAGCAGCTGCGCACCGGCGGGCATGGACAACGGCTGCGCCGGCGGCAGCTCGCCCTTCTGGGCTCGGTCGCCAGGTTGCAGTTGCTGCTTGAAGACATAGCCGAGCACCGTGTCGCGGGCGATCAGCGCCTCGGCAAAGATGCGGTCGGTTTCGAAGCGCGGCCGCAGTGCACCGAGACGCGCGGCGAGCGCGGGGGACGATCCGCGACTGAGTTCGTCGAGCAGCTGGAGTGCGGCCGGCTGCTGTGGATCGGCAAAGAAGACGTCGAAGCCCAGCGCACGCACGCCGTAGTCATCGAACAATCGGTCAGCCAGCCGGGCGAAGACCTCGCGTGACCACGGCCACTCGCCCTCCGCCGTCAGACTGGCCTCGTCGATGTCGACGATGACGATCCGCGGATCCCGAACCAGAGGCATGGTCCAGCGGATGCGGACGTCGTACAGGTAATTCTCGAAGCGCTGCAGAAAGCCCAGTGGCAGCTGGCCGAACGCTTGTGGCAGCAACAGCACCAGCGGCAGCGCCGAGAGCAGCAAGCGCAGCAGAAAGCGGCGGCCCGGCCGCAGACGCCGCAGCAGATCCGGCCGCGGCTTCATGCCCGCTTCACCATGCCTGGCGAGCGCTGCCCGTTGCACCGACCGCCCGATGTTTTCCGGATCGAAGCCGGTCGTCCAATGATGGCATCATGATCCTCTGCGCGCGACGCCGGATCCCGGTCGCAACACCTCGGCGGCGCGCGGGAGATTCGGCGCTCCTACTATAACCGGCTAGCACCGTTTACGGCGGTGCCTGGCTTACCAGTACGCTTATCATGCTGATGGTCCCCAGCTCGATCCCATCGATCGGCACGCTCACGGTTTCTCCGGGGCGCTGCAGCGCCAGCACGTAGAGCAGCGGCAGGTAGTGCTCGGGCGTGGGCACGGCCAGTGCCGCGCCGGAATCAAGTGTCTGGTAGGCGGCCAGGTCGGCGTGGCGACCCGCGAGCACCGCCTCGCGCACCGCCTGGTTGAAGCTGACCGCCCAGGGAGGCGGCGCCACTGTCGCCTCGAACTGCAGCGCGCGCAGGTTGTGCACCAGGTTCCCGCTTCCCAACACCAGGATGCCCGCTTCGCGGAGCGGCGCCAGCCGCTGCGCCAACGTGTAGTGCTGCTGGGCGGACAATGCGGCATCAATCGACAGCTGGATAACGGGTATTGCGGCGTCGGGGTACAGATGGCGCAACACCGACCAGGCACCGTGATCGAGGCCCCAGTCCTGATCCAGCCGCACGGCGACCGGTGACAGGAGCCTGGCCACGCGCGCGGCCAGCTGTGGATCGCCGGGCGCCGGATATTTCAGTGCGTAGAGTGCCGCCGGAAAACCATGGAAAT
>JAYTXT010000056.1:0-2403 GCA_043742765.1 Gammaproteobacteria bacterium
CATCAAGCGCATGTTCGCCCTGCAGCCCGGCTGAACGGGCCACGCGCCATCTCGATCCCACACCTTTGATCGTTATCAACATGAATCCATACAAAGCGCAGCCCGCTGTCCGTTCAACTGAATCCCTCAGTCCGACAGGCTGCTAGGGCCGCTCAACCGCCTAGTTTCCAAACAGTCCCTTGAGTTTTTCCTGCAGCTTGTCCTGCAACTGCTGCTTGAGTTCGTCTTTCTTCTTGTCGATTTCCTTCTGCACACGCGCCTTCAAGAGGGCCGTCACATCAGGCCGGACCTTCGGTGCGCCGAATGTGCCCGTGACTACCACCGGGATCGTGAAGCCGGTCAGGTCGCTGGCGCTGGCGGCATCACCGGCGGTGTCCGGAATCTTCAGCACCGTGGCATCGAGGTGGTAATCGAGCGTGCCCGCGGCGATGTCGGCCGTGCCATGGCCCTTGACCTGCAGGTACTGGAGCGCGGCGAGCAGGTCGTCGTTGGCAATCACGCCGTTGGTGATGCGGCCAGTGGCGGAGACGGCGGTGAACGGCGTGCGCTCCGGACCGGTGCGTGCCGCAATCGCCTCCTGCTTCAGCAGCGCGCGGGCACGGCGGATCTCGTACCAAAGATCGGTGCCCTCGAAGGCCCCGTTGTCGACGCGAAATTCCAGGTTGCCGGTGAGCGTACGCAGGAGCGCGGCGGAATCGGCTCCGCTGGCCGTGGCCTTGATCGAGCCGTTGCCGCGCCCGGAAATGTGCCTGGTCTCGAACATGTCCTGGAACAGCGGCGCGAAATCCACGCCGTCGACATGTTCGTCGAAACTGACGCGCGGCAGGCGACCCGATACGTCGATGCCGATGTCGCCGTGGTACTGCCCGCCGTACATCTGCGCTTCCGAGGGGAAAATGCGCACACGGCCGTCGCCGGCATTCACGCCGACACGCAGGTTGTGATACTGGATGCCGGCAAACACCGCCTCGCCCACGCTGAGCGAGCCGCGCATGTTCAGGCTCCGCAGCAGATCCACCGGGATCGGCGTCGGCGCCGTTGTCGTTGCCTGCGCCGCCGCGCCGGCGGGAGCAGCGGCAACCGGCGCGAGGTAGCGGTCCGCGTTGACGCGATCGACTTTGAGGTCGAACGCGAGCGCATTGGTGCCAAGGTCGCTGATGCCGGCGCGCCCCGTGGCCGTGGTGTCATCCAGGCGCAGGCGCAGGCCGGAGAGCATGAGCGCCTGGCTGCTCGCCGCGACCGTGCCGCTGAAGGCAAGCGCTCCGAAGACAGCGCGATCACGAGTCACCGGCAACTTGACGTCAAACTTCTCGAGGAATGCGCGCAAGGGAACGCTAGCCAGCTGCAGCGGGCCGGTAAAGCTGGGCGCATCGAGAATTTTGGAGCCGGCGAGCGCGCCGGTCAGTTCCGCACCCGCGACGCGCACCACCATGCCCGGGAGCTGGAGCGTCTGCGCCTTCAAATCGGCGTCGGCGCTCGTGAACTTGAGCTCGACCGGCAGCCCGGCGGCCGGAAAGCCCGCGCCCTTGAGTTGCAGGCTGAGCGCGGGTGAGGCGAGCTGGTAACGGCTGGCACCCAGGTCGAGCGTGGCGCGGCCGCCCAGGTTCAGCGTCACTTCCAGCGTCTTGCTCTGTTGCACGATTCCCGAGAGCTTCAGGTCGAACGGGCGCCCCGGCGACAGGGCGCCAGTTTCCAGCCCCAGTCCGCGCACCGACACGTCGCTACCGCCATGGCGGTCGACATAGTGCACCGTGCCGTTGACGATGCGCACGCTGGCGACGGTGAACTCGGGCGCGCCACTTGCCGCTGGCGCCAGTGGCGTTTTGTCCTTTGCGCCCAGGTCGTCCCAGTTGTTGCGCCCGGCGGCGTCGACAGCGAGGCGGATCGTCGGCGCCTCCAGGGTAATAGCGCCGATTTCCAGCTTTCGATGCAGGAGCGGCAGCAGTTTCACACCGAGGCGCGCATGCTCGAATTCCACCATCGGCTCGGTGCCGAACCCGGCCGCGTTACCCAGAGCCGCGCGCCCCACTTCGATCGCAACCCAGGGGTAGAGCTTGAGCTTGAGATCGCCCGGCAGACTCAACTCGCGCCCGGTCTGATCGCGCACCAGCTTTGCAAGTTCCTGCTTGTGGGCGTTCGGATCGAAGAACACCAGCACGTAGGCGAGCGCCGCCGCCAGGAGCAGGATCAGTCCACCGAGCCCGAGCAGGGCAAAGCGTACGATTCGCATGACTTCAATACCTCAGAATATTTCAGGGGCGATTTTACCCCTAAGTTGCAGCCCCCGGGGGCTTGTCATCGGCACCAGCCAGGGTGATCCTTGCGCAATCGGACGACTCGCTTGCAGGGGTGATGACCATGCGTGCATTACGGATACTGGCTTTGTTGCTGGCGGCATCGCTG
>JAYTXT010000057.1:0-13989 GCA_043742765.1 Gammaproteobacteria bacterium
CGCGGCGCTCGCCTACGCACAGGCCGGCGCCGACTGCGTCGCGCCGAGCGACATGATGGACGGCCGCGTCGCCGCGATCCGCGCGGCGCTCGACGGCAACGGGCGCGAGCGCACCGTGCTCATGAGCTACTCGGTCAAGTTCCAGTCGAACCTCTACGGGCCGTTCCGCGTGGCCGCGGATTCGGCGCCCAAGCAGCAGAGCGCACTGCGCGATCGCGCCAGCTACCAGCTTGACCCGGCGCGCCCGGGCGACGCCTGGCTGTGTGCCGAACGCGATGTCGCCGAGGGCGCCGATATTCTCATGGTCAAGCCGGGGCTCCCCTACCTGGACCTGCTGCGCGAGCTGTCGCGCGAATTTCCCCAGCCCTGGGCCGTGTACCACACCAGCGGTGAATTCGCCGCGCTCGAGGCACTGGCCGCGCAGGGACTCGCGCCGCGCGCAGCGCTCCACCGCGAGATCCTCACCGCTTTCAAACGCGCCGGCGCCAGCATGATCATCACCTACGGCGCGCGTCACGCGCGCGAGCTGCTGGGCCTGTGACGCGCTCCGAGGACCTGTACGCGCGCGCCCTGAAAGTCGCGCCCGGCGGCGTACATTCGCCGGTGCGCGCATTCCGGAGCGTGGGCGGCACACCCGTGTTCATGACCGGCGGACAGGGCGCGCGGCTGCGCGATGTCGACGGCCGCGAGTATCTCGATTTCTGCATGGCCTTCGGGCCGATGATCCTCGGCCACGGCAACCCGGCCGTGCGCGAGAGCGTGATCGAGGCCCTGGGACGCGGCTGGAGCCTCGGCACCGCCGAACCCTACAGCCTGGAGCTGGCGGAATACATCACCAGCCGCATCCCCTGGGTGGAGAACCTGCGCTTCGTGAATTCCGGCACCGAAGCGGTCATGTCGGCGTTGCGCGTCGCGCGCGCGGCGACCGGGCGCTCGAAGATCCTGAAGTTCGAAGGCTGCTACCACGGCCACGCCGACGCCATGCTGCTGCGCGCAGGCTCAGGGCTCGCCGATGCGCCGTTGCCGGACAGCGCCGGGCTCGGCGCGCTCGCGGCGAGCGAGACCATCGTGGCGCCGCTCGACGACGCGGCCGCACTCGAGGCCGTGTTCGAACGCCACGGCCCGCAGATTGCCTGCGTGATCATCGAACCGCTCCCCGCCAACTACGGCCTGCTCCCCCAGCGCGGTGAATTCCTGCGCCAGCTCGCGCAGCTGGCGCAGCAGCACGGCGCACTGGTGATATTCGATGAGGTGATTTCCGGGTTCAGGGTCGGGTTCCAGGGCTACGCGCCGCTGGCGGGCGTGACGCCCGATCTGGTCACTTACGGCAAGATCATCGGCGGCGGCTTCCCGGTGGGCGCTTACGGCGGCCGCCGCGATCTCATGCAGCTGGTTGCGCCGGTCGGACCGGTGTACCAGGCGGGAACGCTGAGCGCGAATCCGGTGGCCATGTGCGCCGGACTGGCGATGCTGCGCGCGCTGAGCGATGGCGCCGTGTACGCGCAGCTCGAGGCGCGCGGCGCGCAGCTCGAGCACGAGCTTGAGTCCGTGCCCGGCCTGATAGTGCAACGCAAAGGATCGATCTTCTGGCTGTGCCTGGCTGGCGTCGATGGCGCGGCGCGACGCCGCGCCGCCGGCAACCCTTTGCTGCGCAGCCCCACGCATTACCCCGAGGGCTGCAAACAGCGTTACGTGGCCATCTACCACCCACTGCTTGCCCGCGGCATCTATCTGGCGCCCAGCGCCTTCGAAGTCGGGTTCCTCTCTGCGGCGCACACCAGCGCCGACATTACCGAGCTGGCCACGGCGATCCGCGCAGTCTGCAACGCGCCGCCGGCGTAGCAACCCGCCCGGGTTCAAGCCGATTGTGTGACGCGCGGCACATTGCCGCGATCCGCGTTCACACTGATGCATTCTGTCGCATCGGATCTGTGAACCCGTTTGAGGCAACTTTCCGAGCTACGTCACACATTTACGGCAATGAACCCGGAGACTTGAATGATGGCGAGCACTGGACAGAGCAGCCAGCGCGCCGGCCAGGAAGCGCGTACCACGACGGCACCGGCGGCCGGCAGCCGCCGTCCCGTCCTGTATCTGCTGTCCAGCGATGACGGGTTGCTGATCGAGCTGGGCCCGCTACTCGCCAATCGCTACCGCACCCGCCCGATCGATTCCGCCGAGCAGCTTGAAGCCGCTGGCGGCATGTCCTGGGCCATGCTCATAGACGCCACCACGCGCACCGACGCGCGCGCCCAGGCCGCACGGTTTGAACAGCAGCATCCACTGGTGCCACTCCTGATCGTCTGCGCCGAGGGCACCGCCGCTGACTGGGCCAGCGCGCGCTCGCGCGGCATGGTCAGCGCGGTCGTTGAACGCAGCGCACTGCAGACTCCCGCGTTCGCGGACGCACTCGCGATCGTTGACCGGCAACTGTCCGCCAGCGCCGCCGGCGTGACTCCAGCGTCTACGCCCGCGCAGCGCCGCTCGGCGGCGCTGCGCTGGTCTGTCCTGTTGCTGATTGCAATTGCCATTGCGCTCGCCGGTTTCCTGGCCTGGCACCTGCGCAGCGGCAGCCCGACCGCCGCGGCCCGCACCAGCACGCCGCACCCGATCCAGGACCTGCCTGCGGCGCCAGCCGTCACCGGAGCGATCGCGCCTGCCGCGGCGCCTGCCGCGCCGATTGTGCCCGCGCCGCAACGCCCGGTGCTTGAACTGTTGTCCGCGGCCCGCGTGGCCTTCCGCGAAGGCAAATCACTCATGCCGCGCGCGGACGAGCCACCGCGCGGCGACAGCGCACTCGAGCTGTACATCGAAGTGCTGGCCCAGGATCCGCAGAACGAAGAGGCGCGCGATGGCCTGCACCGGTTGTTCACCATGGCGCGCGCGCGCATCCAGTCCGAGCTGGGCACCGGCAAGCTGGACGAAGCCGGCCGCCTGGCAGCCGTATTCCGCAACGCGGCTATCGCCCGCGATGAGCTGGCAGCAATTGATGCACAGATCGCCGCGGCACGCCCACGCTGGCTGGTCTCGCAGGCGCGCGCGGCAATCGCCAGCGGCGATGCCAATACGGCGGCCCAGCTCATGGCGCAACTGGCCGCTGGCGGCGGTGATCGTGGCGTGCTCGCCGAACTGCGCCACGAACTCGAAGCCAACAATACCCAGAACACGCTGGCGGAACTTGCGGCCCGCGTGCACACCGCGGTCAACGCTGGCGCGCTGCTCAACCCGGATCCCGACAACGCCGAGGCGCGGGTGCTGGCGATGCAGCAGCTCGATGGCGCTCACCCATTAACGCTGGCCGCGCAGCGCGAGTTGCAGGCGGCGCTGCTGGCGCGAGCGCGCAGCTCGGCGCGCGCGGCGCAGTTCGATCAGGCGCAGCAACTGCTGACCACCGCCGCCGATTTTGGCAATGGCGCCGAGCTGGCAAACGCCCGCAAGCAGCTGCAGGAGGACATGCAGGCGGCACAGAACCGTACCGCGGCCGCAGCAGCGGCTCGCGACGCGCAGAAACAGGCCGCGACCGCTGACAAGGCGCCAGCGGATTTCATCCGCGCCAAGCCGTTGGCCCCAATCACCGTGGCGTTTCCGCAGCAGGCCTTCGACGCCGGCATGCACGGCTACGTCATCGTCGAGTTCATGCTCAACCCGATAGGCAAGGCGCTCGACCCGCGAGTGGTCGAAGCCGATCCTGCCAGGGTTTTTGACGCCGCCGCACTGCAGGCGGTTCGCAGCGGCCGCTATGACCCCGGTGCGCTCGCTGATCCGGGCAAAGCGCAGCGCGCGCGCATCCGCATCGTCTTCAAGTAGCTGCAAAGGCATCCACCCGCGGAGTAGCGCATGGCCCGCTTGTCACTGAATCAACGCATTCAATGGTTACCGCTCGTGGTCACTGCGGTATGCACGGCGGCCCTGGCGCTGCTGCTGTTCACCGGCGTGCAGCTGGCTGCACGCCTGCAGTCGGCGTCCTCGGCTCTGCAACTCGCTTCGAGCCTCACGGCACAGCCGCAGCTCCTGCATTCGGAACTGACCCTCATCCAGCGCGGCCTGGAAACCCAGACCTATGTCGGTGACTCGCTCCGTGCGCTCGCCGCCGGGCGCGCCGCCGGTAACCGCGCTTACGCCCGCCTGGCGACCGCCATGCGTGCGGCAGGTCTGGCGACGCGCACCGATACCGCGAAGCTGTACGTACAGGCCAGCGCTCACTGGCAGCCGCTCGATGCCGGGCTTATCGGCCTGGAAAAGACCCGCTCGGCGGATCTGTACGCCGACTCGGCCGGCGGCTCGACGCTGACCGCTGCCGGCACCGTGCTCAAGCGCGCGATCGACGAACTGCTGGCAGCCCAGTCGCACAACACCACCGCGCTGGCCGGAGAACTCGGCGACCTCGCCGCGCTCCTGCGCACCGCAGTGGTTCGCGACGGCCAGTCGCTTCGTACCCTGCTGCTCGGCGGCGCCGGCCTGGCAAGCCTGCTGCTGGCTACCATGCTGTATTTCGCCTGGCGCGCCGGCCAGGCCGCGCGCGCGGCCAGTGAGGCCCAGCGGCAGATCGGCAATATCCTCGGCACCGTCCGTGAAGGCCTGTTCCTGATCGCCCGCGACGGCCGCATCGGCGGCGCCCATTCTGATTCGCTGGTGGCGCTGCTGCGTGTCCCCGCCCCGGCGGGTCAGTCCTTTGAGGATCTGCTGCGGCCGTTGGTCGACGAGAAGACGCTGCTGGCCGCGGGCAAGTTCCTCGGCCTGCTTTGGAAAGACAAGGTCAACGAAGAACTCATCGAGTCGGTCAATCCCCTCGGCCAGATCGAGGTGAGTTTCCAGCGAGCGCAAGGGCCCGCGGAACAACGCTACCTGTCGTTTTCATTCCGGCGCGCGCGCGGTGAGGGCACGACCACCGACTTCGTGCTCGGCGCGGTCGCCGACGTCACCGATCGCGTGCTGCTGCAACGCGAACTCGAGCAACTGCGTGCCAGCAATGATTCGCAATCATCGCTCCTGCTGCAGCTGCTGCAGACCGAGCCGCTCCAGTTGCAGTCGTTCCTCAGCAACGTCGAGGTGGGCGTGCGCCGCTGCAACGCGCTGCTGCGCAGCCCCGGAATCAGTGCCACGGAGCTGCAGCAGAAGATCCAGGGCGTGTTCCGCGAGATGCACGCCCTCAAGGGCGAGGCCGCCGCGCTCGGGATGGATTCCTTCGTGGAGCGCAGCCATGCCGTCGAGGAGCTGCTGGCTGCATTGCGTGAGCAACCCGGACTGGCCGGCGATGATTTTGTCTCGGTGGTCGTCAAGCTCGACGATCTGTTGAGCCACCAGCAGCTGCTCACCGCGATGCAAGAGCGCGTCGACCAGGCGCGCAACGCAGCGGTGTCGGCCAGCGACATTCCACCGGACAAACACGGCGACACGGCGGTCATCGCGCCGCGCGCAGCGCCGGCGATGCCCGCGCCCCGGCCGGCCGGCCTCGAACAGATCCTGCAGCGGCTGGCCCGCGAAGTCAGCGCGCCCGGAGCACGCGAAGTCCGCCTTGCCTGCGAGGGCCTGGAGCGCGTGCCCGCCGAATATGCGGGCGTGGTGCGCGATATTTCGATCCAGATGGTGCGCAACGCGATCGTGCACGGCATCGAGGCGCGCGAAGCGCGCGCCGCGGCCGGCAAGCCGCCCGTGGGCACGATCCGCATCCGCTTCACCGAAGCCAGTCCGCAGGAATATTCACTGCTGGTCGAGGATGACGGCCAGGGGCTCGATCCGGCGCAGATCCGCGAGCGCGCGCTCGAGCGCGGCCTGCTCGATGCCGAACAGGCCGCGGCGCTCAACCAGACCGGCGCCTACCGCATGATCTTCCAGCCCGGCTTTTCCACGGTGAGCGAGGTTACCGAGCACGCCGGCCGCGGCGTCGGGCTCGATGTGGTCAATACCACCGTGCGCGAGTGCGGCGGCCGCATCGGCATCTCGACCCAGCCCGGCAAGTACACGCGCTTCAAGATGCTGCTGCCACGGCACGACGCCACCAATCCCGCCCAGTCATCCGCCGCCTAGCCGGGGGCCACCATGGACGCGCCACACCATCGCCTGCTCGTGGTCGACGATTCGAACGTGATCCGCAAGCGCATCGAACGTGCCAATGAGTTGCCGGAAATCGAGTTTGTCGGCGCGGCCCGCAACGGCCGCGAAGCCCTCGAGATGCACGCGCAGTTGCGGCCCACGCTGGTGACCATGGACCTGACCATGCCGGAGATGGACGGCGCCGAATGCGTGGCAAAACTCGTGCAACGCGATCCACAGATCCGCATACTGGTGATCTCGGCGCTGGCGGACAAGCTGACGGCGATCGACGCCCTGGAGCAGGGCGCCAGTGGGTTTCTGTGCAAACCCTTCACCGATCGCCAGCTCAATGAAGCGCTGCGCAAGCTCATCAGCGCGGAATGATGGCGGGCAACGGGACAGCGATGACCTTGGAGTCTGAAGTCGGAATATTTGTCGCCGGGGTGCTGCACTATTTTGGCAGCACCGTGCAGCAGGCCGCGCAGTGCGGCACGCCGCACCTGGCGCTGGGCGAGCGCCCGGAGATTTCCGATTACACGGGCATCATCCAGATCAGCGGGAAACGCACCGGGCTGGTCGCCTTCACGGCGCCCAAGAGCATGCTCAGCGTGATGCTGATGCGCATGCAGGAAACCGACATGAGCCACGAGAACCTGTGCGACCTGGTCGGCGAGATCGCCAACACGCTGTCGGGCAATGCGCGCCGCGATTTCGGCCACCAGTTCCAGATTTCGGTGCCGGAGGTCGTATCCGGGCGCGGCGGCACGCTCGAGTATCCGGCGCAAGCCCGGCCGATCGTCATTCCCATCGAGTGGCGCAATTATCACGCCCGGCTGATCGTCTGCCTGCAGTAAGGCCGCAGGCCGCGACTCACGGCCGCTCGCGCGGCTGCACCAGCGTGCCGGGGGCCGCTTGATAGGCGACGCTGTAGCGCTCCAGATGCGCGAGCGCAGCCTGCGGATCTTCCCGGGAATCGAAATCGAAGGCATCGAACCCGCAGCGCGCCAGCAGAAACAGCTGATCGCGGCGGATCGCGCCAGCGGCGCGCAGCTCGCCCTGGTAGCCGTGGCGCTGGCGCAGCAGCTGTCCCTGCGTATAACCACGGCCGTCACCACTGGCCTCGAAGTGGACGACGATCAGCGTCAGGCGAGCGATGTGCGGGGCCAGCAGCGCCACATCGTCGGCCGGACCGAGGCGCACGCCCAACTCAGCGGCGGCCAGCGTCCCCGTCTCGTTCGCCGCCACCAGCCCGGTAAGCGTCGCCACCTGCGGGCCACCGCCGCCCTCGTCGGGGTAGCGCCAGCGATCGGTGCGGATCTCACGCCGCGACAGTATCTGCCGCATACGCGCGTTCCTTGAACGGTGTGATGCCGAGCCGGCGCACGGCCTGCAGGAAGGTTTCTGTGTCGGTTTCGCGCCGCTCCAGGTAGACCTCGACGATACGCGCCAGCGTCGCGGCGACCTCGCGCTTGGCGACCGCAGGGCCGATCACCTCGCCGAGCGAGACCTCGCCGGTTGCCGAGCCACCGAGCGTGATCTGGTACCACTCCTCGCCGCGCTTATCGACACCGAGGATGCCGATGTGGCCGACGTGGTGGTGACCGCAGGCATTCATGCACCCGGACATTTTCACCTGGATCTCACCCAGGTCGTACAGGTAGTCAAGATCATCGAACTGCTCGTGTATCTGTTTGGCGATGCCGATCGAGCCCGCGTTGGCGAGGCTGCAGAAATCGAGTCCCGGGCAGCAGATCATGTCGGTCAGGGTGCCGATGTTCGGGGTCGCCAATCCGAGTGGCGCGAGCGCCGCGTGCAACTCACGGAGCGAGTGCTGCGGCACGTCGGCGAGCAGCAGGTTCTGGTCGTGCGTCACCCGCACCTCGCCAAAACTATAACGGTCGGCGAGCGTGGCCAGCGCCTCCATCTGTGCAGCCGTCATGTCGCCGGGCGCTGCGCCGTGCTTCTTGAGCGAGACGAACACCACGCGATAGCCGCCGACCTTGTGGGCGCGCGTGTTGTGCCGGTACCAGGCGACGAAGGCCGCGCCGGCGCCGGCACACGGATCATAGTCGGTGAGCGGTTGGTACGCGGGCGGCGCAAAACTGGCGCGCAGCCGCGCAATCGCGGCGTCGGCCACCCGCGGGGCCACCGCGCGGTTCGCCGCATACTCGGCTTCGACCTGGCGGGTAAATTCGGCGACCCCGAGCGACTTGACCAGCACCTTGATGCGCGCCCGGTGGATGTTGTCGCGGCGGCCATAGCGATTGTAGACGCGCAGTATCGCCTCGAGGTAGGCGAGCAATTGCTCCTGCGGGAGCCACTCACGGATGAGCTTGCCGATGATCGGCATGCGGCCCAGGCCGCCGCCAGCGAGCACTTCGAAGCCCACCGCGCCAGCGGGCCCGCGCACCAGGTGCAGGCCCACGTCGTGGACCGCGGAGGCGGCGCGATCGGCGCTCGCGCCGGTGACCGCGATCTTGAACTTGCGCGGCAGATAGCTGAACTCCGGATGCAGGGTCGACCACTGGCGGATCAGCTCGCACCAGGGGCGCGGGTCCTCGAGCTCGTCGGCCGCCACGCCGGCCAGATGGTCGCTGGTGACGTTGCGGATGCAGTTGCCACTGGTCTGGATCGCGTGCATCTCGACCGTGGCCAGCTCGGCAAGAATGTCCGGCACCTGCGCGAGTTTCGGCCAGTTGAACTGGATATTCTGCCGCGTGCTGAAATGACCGAAACCGCGGTCATAATGCGCCGCGATATGCGCCAGCATGCGCAGCTGACGCGTGTTGAGCAGCCCGTAGGGAATCGCCACCCGCAGCATCGGCGCGTGGGTCTGGATATACAGGCCGTTGCGCAACCGCAGCGGCCGGAACTCCTCCTCACTGAGCTCGCCGGCCAGAAAGCGCCGGGTCTGGTCGCGGAACTCCGCCACCCGCTCGGTGACGAAAGTCTGGTCAATTGCGTCGTACTGGTACACGGCCGCCACTGTACAGGGGGCACGCGCGCGGGCGCAGCCAGAACCCGGTTATCTGGAATGACCGTCCCGGTTATCAGCCCGTGGTCTGGAGCCCGGCGCCAATGCCGCCAACACTGGCCAGGAGCGCTTCGAGCAGGGCCGGATCGTTGCGCCCGCTGGCCCGCCAGCGCCGCAGCAGGTCGACCTGCATCAGGTTCATCGGATCGACGTAGGGGTTGCGCAGCGCGATGCTGCGCTGCAGGGTGCGGTCGGCGTCGAGGAGTCCAGCGCTCCCCTTGATCTCCGCGACCCGCGCGCAGGTCAGCGTGAATTCGGCGCGGATGGCCGCGGCGATGCGCGCCAGCGCCGGCGGCGCGAGCGCGTCGTAACAGGCGCTGATCTCCAGGTCCGCGCGCGCCAGCATCGCCTCGATGTCGCCGATCAGGCTCCGGAAAAACGGCCAGCCGGCATAGGCGCGGCGCAGCACATCCGCGCCGCGCGCGGCACGGACCGCCTCCAGCCCGGAGCCAGCGCCGTACCAACCGGGCAGCATGTGGCGCGATTGTGACCAGGCGTAGACCCAGGCCGCGGCCGGCACCGCCTCGACGTTCTCCGCCTGCGCAGGGGCGAGCCGCTGAGCGGCGCCGATGCGCATGCGCTCGATCACGTCGATCGGCGTCACAGCGCGAAAGTACTCGAAGAATCCGGCGCCATCGACCAGCTGTCGCCACGCTGCGCGACTCGCGGCCGCGACCTGCGCCGCGGCCGCGGCGAACACCACACTTTCCTGTACCGCGACCCCGCGGCGCACCGCCAGCGTCGCCAGCGCCAGCGTATTGAAGGCGCGCTCGAGGGTCCGCATGGCGTTGGCGCGCAGTCCGAAATTCTGCGCGATGCTCTCGCCCTGCTCGGTGAAGCGCAGCACGCCACTGACCGACTCGGCCGGCGCGGCGCGCAGCAGTTCATCGATGCGACCGCCGCCGCGTGGAATGCTGCCGCCGCGGCTGTAGAAGATGACGTGCCGTTCGTGGGCGCGATCCAGCGCGGCGGTCAGCGAGCGCTGCGCCTGGTAAGCCGCGAGCCGCGAGGCGACGATGCCGCTCTCGCGGTTGCTTTCCGAATAGCCGATCAGCACGGTCTGCAACCGCTCCCTGGCGGCCAGGTGGCGCTGGTAGACCTGGTCCCCCAGCAACTGGCGCATGACTTCGCCGCAGCCATCGAGGGTGGCCACCGAATCGAACTGCGGCGCCACATCGATCGCCGCGGCACCGGTGCGGCGGTCACGCGCCCCGGCCCAATGCGCCAGCACCAGCGGCGCCAGCACGTCCGCGGCGGTGGCCGCCGCGCTGACGATGTACAGGCCGACCGCGGCCGGGCCGTAACGGTGGCGCGCCTGCATGACCGCCTCGAACACGGCCAGCGTGCGCCTGCCCAGCGCGTTGAAGGGCTGCGTCGGGCCAGCGTCGCGGGCCAGCACTTCGACCAGCCGTGTGTGCTGCTCGGCCGCGCTCCGTTCGTGCCATTGGGGATCATCAAGCCCCTGCGCGATCACGGTGTGATGCACGCTGGTGTGCTGGCGCAGGTCGAGCGTCGCCAGGTGAAAGCCGAAAGTGTCGATGCGATACAGGAGCCGGCGCACCAGGAAGTAACCGGCGTGCGTGCCGCGATTGGCGCGCAGGCTCTCGGCGATCAGGGCGACATCGCCGCGGAACTGCGAGGGCCGCTCGTAGCCGTTGGGACGACCCTCGAAGGTGTTGCGGAGCCGCTCGGCGATCTGCCCGAAGAATGCCCGGTACGGCATCGCGTCGTGCCGCGCAGGCGTCAGCCCCGGTGCCCCCGGCAGCAGCGTGCGGTATTCCTCAATCCGCCGTGCCACTGCCGCGCTCACGCCGATGCGGCCGGCGCTCTGCGAGAGCTGCTGCGCCAGCGACTGGCATTCGTCGAAATAGTTGTTGATGATGATCTGCTGCTGCCGCGCCAGGGTTTCGCGGATGCTCTTGGCGTGCACGTCGGCGGCGCCGTCCATGTCGCCTCCCACCCAGGTGCCGAAGCGGACCAGCAGCGGCAGTTCCAGCGTCTCGGCGTCGGCGCCATATAGCTGGGCCAGCGCGACAGCGAGCTCCTCGTAGAACACCGGCACAATGCGGTAGAGCACCTCGGCGAGGTAGTACACCGCATGCTCGCGCTCATCGGCCACCGTCAGCCGTTCGCGCGGGTGCTCGGCAGTCTGCCAATCGAGGGTCACGTCGACGCGGATACGCTCCAGCAGCGAGAGCTTCTCCTGTGGCGCCAACAGCGGGTTGCTGCGCTCGAGCAGCAGGTCGGCGATGTGCTGCTGGCGGCGCAGCCCGGTGCGCCGCGCCGATTCGGTCGGGTGAGCCACCAGCACCGGTTCGATGCGCAGCTGCCGCAACAGCTGCAACACCTCGCTGAGTCCCAGGCCCTGCGCCTTGAGTTCCGCCAGCGTATCGACCACGCCGCGCGGCTGCGGCCGGTCGCTATCGGCCAGGAAGTATTCACGCCGCCGGCGGATGCGGTGCACTCTTTCGGCAACGTTGGCCAGCTGGAAATAGGCAGCGAAGGCGCGCACCAGATCACGCGCCAGCTGCGGGCGCCGCCCCTCGACGCGCGTGCGCAGCTCGCCGACTGCGCTGGCGGCGCCGGCGCGGCGGCGGATCGCGGTCTGCCGATCGGCTTCGGCAAGTTCATAGAGTTCGTCGCCACCCTGCTCGCGCAGCACGTTGCCGACGATTTCGCCAAGCGCGTGGATATCCTCGCGCAGTGGCCGGTGATGTGGCGGGAAATGGTTGTCGTCGCGGTTCATGTGCTTGCGCGTGGCGGGCCGGGCATTGTACCCGCAACGGCCGGCGCTAGCCGGCCAGCAGCACCGCCTCGGCATGCTCGAGGGCCTCCGGGGTGCCATAAATCACGACGATGTCGCCATCGCGCAGCTGCGTGGCGCCCTCAGGCTGACGCCCGGTAATGCCGTGGCGGCGCACCGCGGTGAAGGTCACATCAGCCCCCCGCGCACGCACCTCGTCGAGCCGCTGGCCGATCGACCAGGAACCGGGCGGCAGCACGATGGCGCGCAGCTCTTCGCGAAAGGCGTGCGTGTCATCGACAACGCGCGCGCCGTCGTGCCGGAAAATGTTGCGCAGGGTCGCATAGCGGTCGGCGCGGATGTCGTCGATGGTGCGCGTCACTTTTCCGGCCGGCACCCGCAGCAGCATCAGCACCTGCGACACCAGCATCAGGCTGGCCTCAAAGGTTTCCGGCACGACTTCCGTCACGCCGGCGGCGGTGAGCTCGGCCAGGCCGACGTCATCCTGCGTCCGCACCAGCACCGGCACATCGGCCCGCAAGCGCCGCACGGCGCGCACGATGCCCACGGAAACGGCGGGATTGGCGAAGGTGACAATCACAGCGCTGGCATTGTCGATACCCACCTGCTGCAGCAGCTCTTCGTCGGCGCTGTCCCCGAACACCACCGCGTCGCCCGCCTGCCGCGCCAGGCGGATGCGCGCCGGGTCCAGGTCGATGGCCAGGTACTCGAAGCCCTGGGATTCGAGCACGCGGGCGATGTTCTGGCCGACCCGACCAAAGCCGCACAGCACCACGTGTTCGCGTCGCGCCAAGGCGCCGGCCGCGGCGTCGTCGCGCTCGAGAGCCGTGGCCGGCGGACCCCGCTCGCCCAGCAGTTGCCGCGCAATGCGCCGGTTGTAGCGGATCAGCAGTGGACTCAGCACCATGCTCACAACCAGCGCCGCCAGCAGCGGTTGGCTGATCCGTGCCGGCAGCAACTGCTCGTGCGGCACGAGGATCGTCAGCAGCGCGACGCCGAACTCGCCACCCCCGGCCAGTACGATGCTGGTGCGCACCGCTTTGAAGGTGTCGCCGACCAGGGGACGCGTGACCAGCGCGACCAGCAGGCTCTTGGCGAGCAACAGCGCGGCAAGAATCACGGTGACCAGCACAAATTGCTGATACAGGAGGCGCAGGTCGAGCAGCATCCCGACCGAGATGAAGAACAGGCCCACCAGCAGTTCGCGGAACGGCCGCACCGCTGATTCCACCTGGTGCCGGTATTCCGTTTCCGCGAGCATCATGCCGGCGAGGAACGCGCCCAGCGCCATGGACAGTCCCACCTGCGCGGTGACCCAGGCGCAACTCAACACCACCAGCAGTACGGTCAGCGTGAACAGTTCGCGCAGGCGGCTGTGTGCGATCTCGTAGAACAGCGGCCGCAGCAGCCAGCGGCCAATGGCCAGCACCAGGGCCAGCGCCAGCAGGCCCTCGACTGCCAGGCGCGCCAGACTGGGGCCGCTGAATGAGCCGCCACCGCGCACCAGCGCGCTTGCCAGCGCCAGCAGCGGCACGAACGCCAGGTCCTGAAACAGCAGCACGGCGAAGGCCAGCCGGCCGTGAGTGCGATTGAGTTCGGATTGCTCGGTGAGCTGCTGCAGGACGATCGCCGTGGAACTCATGGCCACCGCTCCGCCCACTACCAGCGCCGGCGCCCAACCCACCGCCAGCACGCGCAGGAATGAAGCCATTGCCAGCCCGACGACCAGCAGCTGCGCCGCGCCCAGGCCGAAAACCTCGCGGCGCATCGCAATCATGCGCGGCCAGGAAAAATCCAGTCCGAGTGTGAACAGCAGGAATACCACGCCGATATCGGCGAGTATCTGTGTCGCCGCGCCGTCGGGCAGCACCGCGAAGGCCAGCGGCCCCAGCAACAGGCCGACGACCAGGTAGCCCAGTATGGGCGGCAGGCCCTGGCGGCGGGCCACCGCGACCACGAACACCGTGGCCAGGAGCAGTATCAGGACCTGGGCCAGCGGCTGGGTCGTCATGCGCGCAAATTACGCCGCCGACGCCCATCGGCGCAACTCAGCGCGGCAGCATGGTCACCGTGGTGTCGTTACGGTCGAAGCCCTGGATGGCGCGCCGGTAGGCATTGAAGATCAGGCGCTCGGCTGCCTTGTCGACCCGCGGCGCCA
>JAYTXT010000058.1:0-20719 GCA_043742765.1 Gammaproteobacteria bacterium
CGTAGGTTATGACGCTCTCGAGATTGAGCATGTGGCGGATCGGTGCGTACTCGGCGCTGATGCCCGCGGCGCCCAGCATGTCGCGGCAGTCGCGCGCGACGTCGAGCGCCATGCGGCAGTTGTTCCACTTGGCGAGCGATACCTGCACCGGTTTCAGCTTGCCGCTATCCTTCAGGCGGCCGAGCTGCAGTACCAGCATCTGCGCCGTAGTGATGCCGCGTGCCATCTGCGCGAGCCTTACCTGGATCGCCTGGTTCTGCGCCAGCGGGCGGCCGAACAGCTCGCGCGTAGCGGTGTATTCGATCAGCTGCGCCAGGCAGGCCTGCGCGGCGCCGATCACGCCCCAGGAAATACCGTAGCGGGCCTGTGTAAGGCAGGACAGCGGTCCTTTCAGTCCAGCGGCGCCTGCCAGCCGCTGCGACTCGGGCACGCGCACCTCATCGAAGAACAGTGCGCCGGTGTTTGAGGCCCGCAGCGAGAATTTGTGCTCGATTTCGGTGGCCGTAAAGCCTGGCGTGCCCTTGTCGATGATGAAGCCACGCACGCCTTCTTCGGTGTCGGCCCAGCACACGCAGGCATCGGCGATCGCGCCGTTGGTGATCCACATCTTCGAACCGCTGATCAGCCAGTCACCGCCGCTGCGGCGCGCGCGGGTCTTCATGTTGGCCGGATCCGACCCGCCGTGCGGCTCGGTGAGGCCAAAGCAGCCGATCAGCTCGCCGCGCGCCATGCGCGGCAGGTACTGCTGCTTCTGGGCCTCGCTTCCGTAGGCCCAGATCGGATACATCACCAGTGACGATTGCACCGAGACGAAGCTGCGCAGCGCCGAGTCGCCGCGCTCGAGTTCCTGGCAGATCAGGCCGCTGGCGATCGAGTTCAACCCGGCGCACCCGTACCCCTCGAGGCTGGCGCCGAGGAGTCCGAGCGCGGCGAGCTCCGGCACCAGCTCACGCGGGAAGCGGTGATTCTCGAAGCACTCCTGGATGATGGGCAACACGCGCGCGTCGACCAGTCGCGCGACGCTGTCCTGCACGAGTTGTTCTTCCGCGCTCAGGCAGCTGCGCAAATCAAACAGATCGAGCACGTTCATTCGATCGAAAACTGCACGCCCTGGGCGAGCGGCATGGCGGATGAATAGTTGACCGTCTGCGTCTGGCGGCGCATGTACGCTTTCCAGGAATCGCTCCCGGACTCGCGGCCGCCACCGGTTTCCTTCTCGCCACCGAAAGCGCCGCCGATCTCGGCGCCGCTCGGACCGGTGTTGACGTTGGCGATGCCGCAATCGCTCCCGGTCGCCGACAGGAAAGTCTCAGCCTCGCGCATGTCGGTGGTGAAGATGGCCGACGACAGGCCCTGGCGCACCTCGTTTTGCAGCACGAGAGCTTCCTCGAAGCTGTCGTAGGGAATGATGTAGAGGATCGGTGCGAAGGTTTCTTCCCGCATCGACTCGAACTGGTGCGCGGATTCCACCAGCGCGGGGCGCACGTAGTAACCGCCGTCGAGCCCGGGTGGCATCATGCGCTCGCCGCCCGTGATGGTGGCGCCCGCCTGGCGCGCCGCTGCGAGCGCGGATTGCATGCGCGCGAAGGCGTCCGCGTCGATGAGCGGGCCGACCAGCGTTTCGCCCTCGAGCGGTGAGCCGATCGGCAAACTGGCGTAAGCCTTCTTGAGCATGCCCGTCAGCTGCGCGGCCAGGCTCCGGTGCACGATCAGGCGTCGCAGCGTGGTGCAGCGCTGGCCGGCCGTGCCGGCCGCAGCAAACACGATCGCGCGCAGGCTCAGGGCGAGATCCGCCGAGGGCGCGACGATGGCGGCGTTGTTGCCGCCAAGCTCGAGGAGCGTGCGACCGAAGCGTGCGGCGACACGGGGGCCGAGCACACGGCCCATGGCGGTGCTGCCCGTGGCGCTGACCAGCGGAATCGACTCGTGATCGGCAATCTGCTCGCCGGCTTCGCGGCGGCCGATCACCAGCTGCGAAATCGCCGGGTGCGCCGGGGCAAAGTCGCCGATCACTTCGCTTAAGATCCGGTGCAGCGCCAGCGCGCACAGCGGCGTCTTTTCGGACGGCTTCCAGATCACGGTGTTGCCGCAGACCAGTGCGAGGGCCGCGTTCCAGGCCCACACCGCCATCGGGAAGTTGAATGCCGTGATCACGCCGACCGGGCCCAGCGGGTGCCAGCGTTCGAGCAGGTGGTGCCCGGGGCGCTCGGATGCAATGGTCAGGCCGTAGAGCTGGCGCGAAAGCCCGACCGCGAAATCGCAGATGTCGATGACTTCCTGGACCTCGCCCAGGCCTTCGCTGAGGATCTTGCCGGTCTCCAGCGAAATCAGCTTGCCGAGCGCCTGCTTGTCCCGGCGCACGCGGCGCGCGAAGCGGCGCATGAGTTCGCCGCGCACCGGCGCGGGCACCGCACGCCACACCAGGAAGGCCTCTTTTGCGGCCTGGATCCGCGCGGCGATGACTTCCGGGCTGTCGATGGGCACGTAGGTCAGGGCGGAACCGTCAACGGGCGTATGGGCCTGCAACCCGCTGGTGGACGGCGACGCGGCCGGGGGAACCCCGGCCTCCTGCATGATGACGCGGAAGGTCATGATCCGGTCATTCCGAAGACCTGTTGCGGCCGCATGGCATATATGCGGCCGAAGCGATTGGCCAGGAAGTCTTGCAGCGGCACGTCTTCCTGGCGGATAAAGCCCTGCTGCGGGAGGCGCTTGCTGGCGAGCAGGTCAAGCACGCCGCAAATGCCCGCGGCGGTGGTGAGCTGGATCGCGCTGCGCTCCACACCGTTGATCGTCTGGCCGTAGATCTTGTTGGCGTATGTTTCCTGCACCAGGCGGCCCTTCTTCATGCCGGTGACCGTGACGAACACGATGACCACGTCCTGCAGCGTCGTGGGCAGGGAGTGCTCAAGGATATCCTTCAACACGTCACGCCGCTCGCGCAAACGCAGGTCCTGCAGCAGCGCCTTCATGATGGCCGCATGCCCCGGGTAGCGAATTGTACGGTAATTGAGGTTCCGGACCTTGCCGCGCAGCGTTTCGCACAGGGTCCCGACCCCGCCCGAGGTATTGAAGGCCTCATAGGTGACCCCGTCGAGTGAGAATTCCTCGCGCTCCTCGAGCGGCGGGGCATTGACCAGTTCGCCGTTGGCGATCTCCTCGCAGGGCTCGCAATACTCGTTGATGACCCCGTCGGTGCTCCAGGTCAGGTTGTAATTCAGGGCGTTGGACGGGTACTGGGGCAGGGCGCCGACCCGCAGCCGCACGTCCTGGAGCTGGTCGAATTTTTTTGCCAGATCGTAGCCGACGATGGTGATGAAACCCGGTGCCAGACCGCACTGCGGAATAAACGCCGTGCTGGCGGTCGCGGCGAGCGCGCGCACGCGGCGCGTGTTGGCGACGTCCTCGGTGAGGTCGAGGTAATGGACGCCGGCCAGCGCCGCGGCCTCGGCGATCTTGCCGGTCACCTGGAAGGGGGCCGCGCTCAGTACCGCGAAGCGACCGCGCAGCGCCCGGGCCACGGCCTCCGGATCATTGACGTCGATCGCCAGGCACTCGACCGGCGACGCGGCGGTCATGCGTGCGAGCTGGTCCGCGGACTTGTCGATCACCGCGACCTGGTAGTCGCCGCTGTGAACGAGCAGGTCTGTAATCATGTGGCCGATCTTCCCGGCCCCGATGATGGCGACTTTCTTCATGATCTATCCCCAAGGTGATTCAGCCGCCTATGATGGCCAAGGGCTAGACAAAAAGCAGCCTCAATATCGCCATTATGACGAGTAAATATCGTCATAATGACGTATAATTCTTTCGATATGACGACAGATGCCACAGATCGGGAGATACTTGCCCTGCTGCGCGAGGACGGCCGGGCATCGACCGCGCAGCTGGGCCGGCGCCTCGGGCTCTCCCGCACCACAGTGCACAGCAGGATCGAGCGGCTTCTGGCGCGCCGCGTCATCACCGGTTTCACGGTGCGCATGGGTCCGGATCAGGAACGCGAGCAGATTCAGGCCCACGTGCTGATTACCCTGGTACCGAAACTTCAGGCCCGGGCCGAGGCGGCGCTGCGCCGGCTTCCCGAAGTGCGCAAGCTCTACGCCGTCAGCGGCCAGCACGATTCCATCGCGGTGGTGGTGACGGAGACCGTCGCTGAAATGGACCGCCTGCTCGATCTGATCGGTTCGCTCGATGGAATTGATCGCACGGTTTCGTCGATCGTGCTGTCGACGCGCATCGACCGCTAGGGAGCTCAGGCCAGCGTGTGGAACACGCGCTGCACGTCTTCGTCCTGCTCGAGCAAGTCGATGAGTTCCAGCACTTCAGCGGCCTGCGCCTCGGGCAACTCGGTCGGTGCCGAGCAGATGTATTCGTGCTCGGCGGATAACGGGGCGATGCGCCGCGCCTCGAGCGCCTCCTGCAGCTTGCCAAAATCGGCGAAATCACAGCGCAGCACCAGCTGCGGCTCGCCCTTCTCGCCGCTGCTCTCGCCCATCTCCTGCAGTCCGTGGTCGATCATGTCGAGCTCGAGCTCATCCTGGTCGATGCCAGCCGGGTCGAGGCGGAACACGCCCATCTTGCGGAACTGGAAGGCGACGCTGCCGGTGGTGCCCAGATTCCCGCTATGTTTGGTGAAAATGTTGCGTACATGCGCCACGGTGCGCGTCGGGTTGTCGGTGGCGGTTTCCACCAGCATGGCGACGCCGTGCGGCGCGTAGCCTTCGTAGACGGCCTCGTGGTAATTGGTGGCATCGCGCCCGGAAGCACGCTTGATCGCCGCTTCCACCTTGTCCTTCGGCATGTTCACGGCGCGCGCGTTCTGGATGATGCGGCGCAGGGCGGGGTTGGAGGCCGGGTCGGGGCCACCCGACTTTACGGTCATCGCGATGTCCTTGGCGATGCGCGCGAACTGCTTCGCCATGCGATTCCAACGCGCGAACATCGTGTGCTTGCGGACTTCGAAAATGCGGCCCATCTTAACGATCTCCGGTACTGGTCTTTAGTGGCTTGCGGTCGCCGGCCGCACCGGAATCGGTACGTTGCACAGTTCGATGAAGCCGGCGGGCCGGAGGTACCAGTCGTCGCGCCGGTTGCGGCGCGCCTCGATGAGGGCCGTAAAAGTTGGCGTGTCCGTGCGCAACACTTCGAGCCGGGTGCGTTCCGCCGCCGGTACCTCGCTGGCAATGCGCACGCTCTTGATCGCCGTGCGTTCCGCGGCCGTGGCGTAGAAGCCCATTTCCGCCGTGCCGCGCGGCAGGCTTGCGAGCAGTTCGATGCCCTGGCGTACGCGACCCACGACCGTCACGTTGCGATCGAGGTGGCGCGGCGCGTGGCCGATCACCGCATAGAGTTCGCTGCCATTGCCGCTGGCCGGATCAGTGTCGCGGCCCACGCCCACCGCGCCATAGCAGTGCGTGAGCCAGGCGAGGCCGGCCGCGCCGTCGCGAGCGGCGGGAAAGCCGTCGATGAATCCGACCTGCGGCGCATAGCCGTCGCGATCGGGAAGCTGTGTAAACGCGGTGTTGCCCAACGGCACTGCAAATTCCGGCGCCAACGTCTGCATGCCCTCGGGCAGCTTGCGGGTCGCGTCCGGGTCGCCCCACTGGGCGACATAGTTGTCCTGCAGTCGGAGAACGGCCAGTCCGTCGAAAAAGTGCGCTCGCGCCAGCGCTTCGATGTTGGCCACGGTGTGCGGCGCCAGCGCCGGGGCGAGTTCAATAATCACACGGCCCGCGGGCAGGTCCATGTACAGGGTGTGGTTGTCCGCGAGCGGCCGCCAGGCCGAGGCAGGCGCCGCGGCCAGGATCCCGGCCATCGTCGGCGGTTTGGACGCGGCCGCAGCAGCCGGTTGCGGTGCCGCAGGGTCGGCCGCCCGGGCCAGGCTGGCCGCGACCAGGAGCGGGGCTGCAAGGCGTAGCCACCTGTCTTTTCGGTCGGGCATGATGCAGCACTCCTGGCGGGCCGTCGGGGGGGGCGCAAATGCTAGCAGCCGGCATGCCTTTGCGCCTATCTTTGCGCAGATCAGAGGGATTCAATGAAAGAGCAGCAGACTGCGCCGTCACGCTGGTACACCTCGCTGTATACGCAGGTGTTGATCGCCGTGGCGGTCGGCATCGCGCTGGGGTACTTCGCGCCGCACTGGGCCGTGACCCTCAAACCGTTGGGCGACGGTTTCATCAAGCTGGTGAAGATGATCATTGCACCGGTGATCTTCTGCACCGTGACCAGCGGCATCGCCGGGGTCAGCAGCCTCGAGAAGGTCGGGCGCGTGGGCCTGAAGGCGCTCGCCTACTTCGTGGTGGTCTCGAGCCTGGCGCTGTGCATCGGGCTCGTGGTGGCAAACCTGGCGCAGCCAGGGGCCGGCTTCAACGCCGATCCGGCCCAGCTCGACACCGCTTCGATCGCCATCTTTCAGCAGCAGGCGCACGCTCGCACGTTGGTTGAATTTCTGCTGCACGTCATCCCGGATACGCTGGTCGGCGCTTTCATCAGCGGCGATATCCTGCAGGTGCTGCTGGTGTCGATCCTGTTCGGCTTCGCGTTGTCGCTGACGGGAGAGCGTGCGCAGCCCCTGCACCGCGGCGTCGAGCTGCTCGGCACCGTCGTGTTCCGCCTGGTGCACCTCATCATGCGCACGGCGCCGATCGGCGCGCTCGGTTCGATGGCCTACACGATCGGCCAGTTTGGCATCGGCGCGCTCGCGCACCTGGCCAACCTGATGCTGTGCTTCTATCTCACCAGCGCGCTGTTCGTTTTCGGCGTGCTCGGCGCCATCGCGCGCGCCAGTGGCTTTTCGCTGTGGCGGCTGCTGCGCTACATCCGCCACGAGCTGTTGCTGGTGCTGGGCACCAGCTCGTCGGAGGCGGCACTGCCGCTGTTGATCGACAAACTGGAACGCGCCGGCTGCTCGCGCTCGGTGGTCGGGCTGGTGGTCCCCGCCGGTTATTCATTCAATCTCGACGGCACCAACATCTACATGACCATGGCGGCGCTGTTCATCGCGCAGGCGACCAACGTGCATCTGGCGCTCGGCGACCAGCTGCTGTTGCTGCTGGTGGCGATCATCAGTTCGAAAGGCGCCGCGGGAGTCACCGGCTCGGGTTTCATTACGCTGGCCGCGACACTTGCCGTGGTGCCCTCGGTACCGATCGCCGGCCTGGTGCTGATCCAGGGCGTCGATCGGTTCATGAGCGAGTGCCGCTCGCTCACCAATTTCATCGGCAACGCCGTGGCCGCGATCGTGGTGGCGCGCTGGGAGCGGGAAATCGATTCCGGGCAATTGCAGCGGACGCTGGCGGGTCACGCCGATGCCTGAGCCCAGCGTGAGTCGCATGGCGGTTAGCGCTGATTTCGACGGCATGTTGCGGCTGTATCGCGCGTCGCTGCGGCGCTGCTGGCTGCCGGGCTCGCTGCTGGCGCTGCTGTGGACGGGCCTGCTCGCGGTGCTGATCGGCCGCCTGAGTGCGCAGGATGATCTGCTGCTGCTGGTCGGGCAGGTCGAGGAGCTGGTGTCATCCAGTGCCTTCTGGCGCGTGTTGCTGGCGGCCGCCTGCGTTTCGACCTGGTTGTCCTGCGCCGTCATTGTGCTGGTTCACGCGGTGGCCACGGACGGATCCGTCGGGGCTGGCGCGGCCATGGCGCGCGCGCTGCGCGCTTTTCCGGGCTCCCTGGCCGGCGCCGCGATCTATGTGGGGCTGACCTCGCTGGGCTCTTTGTTGTTGCTGGTGCCGGGAGCGTACCTGTGGGGCATGTGGCAGCTATGGGTCGTCGTGCTGATGATCGAACGCACTGGTCCGGGCAACGCGCTGGGCCGGAGTCGGGCACTGATGCGGGGCATGTGGTGGCAGGGAACGACGCTGACGACAGTTGCCACCGTCGCGGCGGTTGCCGCGCCCCTGGCAGTCAATGGACTGGTGAGCATTCTGGGTGCGATCCTGGGCGCCAGCGCTGCCCAGGCGTCCTTGATAGCGCTCGCGGCGCTGGGAGTTTGCCTGGCCCTCGCCGTGCCCTTGCTTCCTGCGGCGCTGGTGGCAATCTATGTCGTGCAGCTACGCCGGCAGGCGTTGGCTGTGTAGGAGGCCTTGAATGAGTGTGCGGGTGTGGTGGGCCGCTGCGAGCTGCCTGGCGCTGGCGGGGTGTGCCGTGCATCGGCTGCCGCCGGCCGCTGCGCCGCCGCCCCTGGTCATCCAGCGGGTTGCAGTGACGACGACCTATATTGCGGCCCGTGTGCCACGCTCCGCGCGCGGCGAGTTCGCGATCGTCGAGGTGTGCATCGCGCCGGATGGGGCCATTGCCGATGCTCGCGTCACGCAATCCTCGACGGACAAGGCTTTCGACGCGGCGGCCATGGGCTGGGCCCGCCAGGCGCGCTACCGGCCGCAGCTCGAGAACGGTCGGCCCGTCTACGCCTGCGAACAGGTGCGGGTCGAGGTCAATCCCAACCCGGGCCCGCGAATCAGCCGCGGCGCCGACAGCGCATTGGGCTAGGGCTTGTTCACACTCAGGGGGTTGCTGCGACGTTTTCCGGCGGCCACCAGCCGCACGGCTTCGCCGCCGCCCGGCGCGAGGCGCAATTCCATGACATCGCCGCGCCGCACCTTGCGCGTTTCGATGACGATCGCGTGCGGGTTGGTGCGCCAGTCTGCGTCGTCGGCGTCGCGATAGAGCTGCGCCAGGTAATCGCGTCCGTCGTCGAGGAAATCGAGCGTCACCATCAGCGTGCGTGCGTTCTCATCGGTCAGGCTCCCCAGGTACCAATCGTCGCTGTTGCGATCCTTGCGGGCGAAGGTCACGTAGTCGCCGACCTCGCCGTTGAGCACGCGCGTATCGCTCCAGTCGGCGGGCACGTCCTTGATGAACTGGAAGGGGCCCGGGTATTTCGCGTAGTTTTCCGGCAGGTCGGCGGCCATCTGTATCGGGCTGTAGATCACCACGTACAGCGCCAGCTGCTTGGCGATGGTCGACTGAATCGCCTGGCCGTTCTTGCCCACCAGGCTCAGCACGCCGGGCGTGAAGTCCATCGGGCCGCCCAGCATGCGCGTGAACACCAGGTTTGCCTCGTGTTCGGGCGGGTTCGGCGGATCGCCCCAGGCGTTGTACTCCATGCCGCGCGCCCCCTCGCGTGCCACCCAGTTCGGATAGGTGCGGCGCAGGCCCGTGTCCTTGATCGGCTCATGCGCGTCGATGGCGATGTGGCGCTTGGCCGCCTCGGTGACCACGTGCAGGTGATGGCGGGACATCACCTGGCCGTCGTGCCACTCGTAATCAATCTTGCCATCGGCGCCCAGCGCCTTGACGCCGCCGGCGTCGGCCACGTAACCGGTCTTGACGCTGTCCACGCCGAGCCGGGCGTAAAGGTCGAGGGCATCGCTCAACTGCGCCTCGTAGTGGGCAATGTTGGCCGAGGTCTCATGGTGGCCGATCAGGTGCACGCCCTTCGAGCGCGCGTAGTCGGTGACCGCCTTGAGATTGAAGTCGGGGTAGGGTTTGGTGAAACTGAAGCTCTCGCCATTTGCGAACCAGTCGCCGTCCCAGCCTTCGTTCCAGCCCTCGATGAGCACGCCGCGGAAACCGTTGTTCGCGGCAAAGTCGATGTAGTATTTGGCGTTCGCGGTGGTCGCCCCATGCTTGGGTCCCGAAGCCCAGGTGGACGTCCCCAGATGCAGTTCCCACCAGATGCCCACATATTTGTACGGCTTGAACCAGGAAACGTCGCCAAGCTTGTTGGGCTCGTTGAGATTCAGGATCAGGTCCGACATGTACAGGCCGCCCGCGCTGTCGGCGATCTGCAGTGTGCGCCAGGGTGTGGTGAACGGCGCCGTGCGCTGCACCCGCGCACCCTGTGACGAGGGTGAGAGCGCTGCCTTGAGGCGCTGGCCGTCGACCCGGCGCAGCCACATCGCGGAGTAATCGACCAGGGCTGCTTCGTGGATCGCGATGTGCAGGCCGCTGGCGCACCTGATGGTCACTGGCGTGTGCGCCTGCGAGAGCTCGGCGAGCGGGGTGTGGCGATAGAGGTACTCGTAGCGATTCCACTCGCCGGCGGGCGTCCACCAGGCTTGAGCCGCTTCGACGATGTCGAATTCCGTCAGTTCATCGACGATGTTGATGTCGTGCAGGGCGGGCTGGTCCGGGAACTCGTAGCGGAACCCCACACCGTCGTCGTAGACGCGAAACACCACGTCGAGGGTGCGATGCGGCTCGTGACTATCGAGCAGCGTGACACGCAGTTCGTTGTAATGATTGCGCACCAAGCGTCGCTCGCCCCAGGGCTGCTCCCAGGTCTCGTCGAATCGGCTCGTGGCCTTGCCAGCGAGCGTGAAGTTGCGCTCGAACTTCGGCGCATCGGCGAAGATGAACCCCAGGCGGGATTCGCCGACAATCGGGGCGCCGTGGCGCGCGATGGTGTAGCCCGGCCGGCCCTCGCCGTTGATGGTTACGCCGACGGTCAGCACCTTGCCGGGCGAGTCGATGCTGGCCACTTCGGCCGCCGGAGCCAGCGTGGCGGTCAGCAGCGCCACGATGCCGATCAGGCTTCGCATTTTGTAAATCATGGCGTTGCTCCGGCTGCACAAATGACGAAATCGAGGGGCTCGAGCCGCACTGGGTAACTGCCGGGTGCGTCGGCACTTGCCGCGCAGTTGCCGTACAGGGCGCGGAAATGAGCCGATGTCGTGTTCACCAGGATCTGGGCTTTCAGCGGTCCGGTCGAGGTATTGAATGCCGCCACGATTTCGCGTCCCGTGTCCGGGTCGAGGCGCGACACGGCGAACAGGCCGGGTGCCCTGCCGTAGGCGCGCACGATCTGCCGGCCATGCAGGAGCGCGGGGTTCGCCAGCCGCAGCTTTGTGAGGTTCGCGATCAACTGGTAGAGCGGGTGTGTGCCAATGAAGTTCTCGGACGCCGTCGTGACCTTCGTGCCGAGTAAGGGTTGATCGTTGTAGGAAGCGACCCGGCTTGCGAACATGTCCTGGCGCGAGGCCATGTCATCGCCGTGGCCGACGTAGCCCTGCTCATCGCCGTAGTAGAGGACCGGCACGCCCCGCAGGGTCAGCAACATGGCCTGTGCCAGCCGCGTGCGCTGCAGATTCTCAGCGGCGCTGATGCCCGGACGGAGCCGTTCGACGAACATCGCAAACCGGCCGTCGTCGTGATTGCTCACGAATGTTGGCAGTTGCAGCGCGGCCTCCGCGCCGCCTTCGTAGAGCGAGTCGTACTCGAACACGCGCGCCAGTTCGTCGGTTCCAGCGCTCCCTGCCACCGTGTCGCGTACCGCGCCGCGGAATCCGAAGTCGAGCACTGCCGGCAGGCGGTCGACTCGCGTGTGTTCGGCGAGCAGGGCGACGTTGGGCTCGGTGGTGGCCACTTCTCCGAAGATGTGGAAATTTGGTATGCCGCGGGCGGCGGCACGCGCGCGCATGGCGGGCACGAAGGCCTGCCAGAATTCCGGGTTGACGTGCTTGGCGGTGTCGACGCGGAACCCGTCGACGCCGTAGCGGTCGATCCAGCCGCCGAAGATGTCGATGAAGCCCTGCACGACGCGCGGGTCCTCGGTCATCAGGTCATCGAGCCCGCTGAAATCGCCGAGCGTGGAACTCTCGCCATCGAAGGTGGAATTGCCGCGGTTGTGGTAATAGATCGGGTCGTTCAGCCAGTCGGGCGTCTTGGCGTGTTCCTCGCCCGTTGGCACGTAGGGCGTATAGGCAAAATCGGGGCGCTGCAGCAGCGCAAAATTCGCGGCAGTCTGCGCCTCGGCGGCGTGCCCGGCGAAGCCCGGATTGATCGGCGCGCCGCCGCTGCCGCCGCGGCGTGCGTAGGGGTAGTCGGCGAGTGAGCGGTAGACGCACTGGTTCTCGGGGCACTCGCGATAACGGATCACGTCGGCGGTGTGATTGGCGACGATATCCAGGTAGATCTTCATGCCGCGGCCATGCACCGCCGTGACCAGTGCCTGCAGTTCCGCCCCTGTGCCGAAGTGAGGATCGACGGCGGTGAAATCGGTGATCCAGTAGCCGTGATACCCAGCCGACTCATGGCCGGGTGCGCCCTGGACCGGCTTGTTCTTATATATGGGGCCCAGCCAGATCGCGGTGGCACCGAGCGACTGGATGTAATCAAGCCGCGAGATCAGCCCCTTAAGGTCGCCGCCGTGATAGAAACCTTTTGCGGTCGGATCGAACCCGGTATGCAGGCGATCGCCAGTCAATCCACCCTGATCGTTGCCCGGGTCGCCATTCTCGAACCGGTCCGGCAGCATGAAATAGACGATTTCGTCCTGTGGCGGCCGGGCGCGGAAGTCGTTGCGGGGATCTGCGCCGTTGGCGCCGACCGCGCAGGCAGTGGTGAGAGCACCGATCGCCACCGCGGCTACCATGTGGCACCAGAGTTGCTTCATCAAATTGCCCCTTGCAGTCGTCAAAAGGCCGACGTCGGCGGCCCGATATTGTGATGTCCGTCACAGGAGTGGCCGGCGTTGCGACGGCACGCATCTTGCTCGATCTGCACCGTGACATGACAAATCTCGTCAGCAGGAGAGGATAGTGAGTGACCCCGAAGTTCTCAAGCAGGAAGAAATCGACGCCTTGCTCGGCGGCGTCGACAGCGGTGAGATTTCCACGGCAGACGAGCGGGGCCCGGCTGGCACACCGCGCCGCTATGACTTTCGCAGCGCGATTCCGGTCTCTGGCAGCCGCGTGCCCAAGCTCGAGATGGTCAATGAGCGCTTCGCGCGCCTGTTTCGCGCCAGCCTGAGCGGCATGTTGCGGCAGTCGGTGCTGGTCACCGTGATGCCGGTATCCGTACAGCGGTTCGCGGATTTCGTGCGCACCTTGCCGTTGCCCAGCAGCATCAACCTGGTGCGCCTGGCGCCGCTCCGCGGCACGGCGGTGGTGGCACTGGCCCCGACGCTGGTCTCCTCGGTGGTCGATAAATATTTCGGCGGCACCGGCAAGGCCGCCAAGATCGAGGGTCGGGATTTCACGGCCACGGAATCGAGGATCGTCGAGGTCGTGCGCAAGAGCGTGTTCGCCGATCTCAAGGAAGCCTGGGCGCCGGTGACGGAGATCGATCCTGAGCACTTCGCCACGGAAACCAATGCACAGTTTGTCAACCAGATCAGTCCGGCGGAGCTGGTCATTGTCGCCTCATTCCGCGTCGAGCTCGATGGCGATGGCGGTGACCTGCAAGTCGTCCTGCCGAATGCGATGATCGAGCCACTCCGCGATCGCCTCGACTTCGGTCTACGCGGCAGCACCGACAAGCCGGACGAAGGCTGGTACCAATCATTGCGCGGCGAAGTCGAGAAGGCCGAGGTGGGCATACGTACCGTGCTCGGCAACAGCGAAGTCACGCTCGGGGAGCTCCTGGCCCTGCGGCCCGGGGACGTGTTGCCGTTCGATTTCGCCGGCCAGGCAACGGTCTATGCCGAAGGCGTGCCGATATTTACTGGAGGCTTCGGCGGTTCCCGCGGCCAGGAAGCCGTCAAGGTCGAGCGCGGCGTGGGCCGCTAGGGCGCGCTGGCGGCACCAACCGCTACTTCGGTTGCATGCGGATCGCGCCGTCGAGGCGGATCGTCTCGCCATTGAGCATTGCAATCTCGAAGATCGCCTGCACCAGCCGCGCGTATTCTTCGGGGCGCCCGAGTCGTGAAGGAAACGGCACCTGCCGGGCGAGTGAGTCCTGCACTTCCTGCGGCATGCCGTCCATCATCGGTGTGCTGAAGATACCCGGGGCGATCGCCATCACCCTGACGCCGAAGGCGGCGAACTCGCGTGCCAGCGGCAGCACCATGCCGACCACGCCGGCCTTGGTGGCGGAGTAGGCCGCCTGGCCGATCTGGCCTTCAAAGGCCGCGACCGAGGAAGTGTGCACGATCAGGCCGCGTTCGCCGTCCGCGTTCGGCGTGTTCTGCTGCATGATCGCCGCCGCCGCCTTGTCGCACAGGAACGTGCCGATCAGGTTGACGTGGATGACCTTCGTGAACAGCTCGCCGGGCATCGGTCCATTCTTGCCCAGCGTGCGCGCGGCACCGATAATGCCGGCACAGTTCACCAACAGGTTCAGCCCGCCCATGGCCGCCGCCGCCGCGGCCATCGCCGCGTTCACGGCCGACTCGGAGGTGACGTCGCATTGCACGAACTGTGCGCGCTCGCCCAGCGCGCGGGCGGAGCGCTCGCCGGACTCGCTCTGCACATCAAGCATGGTGACGCGTGCGCCCTGCGTAACAAAATGCTGGGCGACGCTAAAGCCGAGACCCGAGGCGCCGCCGGTGATGATCGCTCGCGCTTCCGTGATTTTCATGATCTGTCTCCGTAACTGGACGGCGTCAATTGCCCTGGACCAGCTCGATGGCCACCGCCGTCGCTTCGCCGCCGCCGATGCACAACGCCGCGACGCCGCGCCGGCCACCGCGTTTTTGCAGGGCATGGATCAGCGTGGTGACGATGCGCGCGCCGGTGGCGCCGACCGGGTGGCCGAGTGCGCAAGCGCCGCCGTTCACGTTCAGTTTCTGGTGATCGATACCAAGATCGCGCATCGCCGCCATCGCGACCACGGCAAAAGCTTCATTGACCTCGAACAGGTCGACATCAGCGACGCTCCAGCCCGCAGACTTCAATACCTTCTCAATGGCGCCGACCGGCGCCACGGTGAACCACTCGGGCGCCAACGCGTTGCTCGCCCAGGCGGCAAGGCGCGCCACGGGCTTGAGCCCACGTTTCCTGGCAACCGAGTCGCGGCTCAGGATGGTTGCCGCGGCGCCGTCGGAAATTGACGAGGAGGATGCAGCGGTAACCGTGCCGTTGGCGCCGAAAGCCGGCTTGAGCGTCGTGATCTTGGCAAGGTCGCAGGTGAAGGGTGTTTCGTCGCGCTCCACCCGTGTCGTGCCCTTGCGGGTTTTTACCGTGACCGGGGCCACCTCGGCGTCGAACTCACCCGCTTGCAGTGCACGCATGGCGCGGCGCACCGATTCGGCAGCAAAGGCGTCCTGTTCGGCGCGCGTAAAGCCGTACTTCTCCGCCGTGGCGTCGGCAAAACAGCCCATGAGTTTGCCATCCCAGGGGCTTTGCAGGCCGTCATAGAACATGTGATCGAGGATCTCGCCGTGGCCCATCCGGTAGCCACTGCGCGCCTTGGGCAACAGGTAGGGCGCGTTGCTCATCGACTCGAAGCCGCCGGCGAGCACCAGGGTAGCGTTGCCGGCGGCGAGTTGGTCGGCCGCCAGCATGATCGCCTTCATGCCCGAGCCGCACATCTTGTTTATGGTGGTCGCCGGAACCTGGATCGGCACGCCGGCGCCCAGCGCCGCCTGGCGCGCAGGCGCCTGTCCCAGGCCCGCGGGCAGCACGCAGCCCATGATCGTCTCGTCCAGGTCGGCGGCCTGGATTCCCACCGCCTCAATCGCGGCGTGGATCGCCGCGGAACCAAGCTGCGGGGCGGTCATGGCTGATAGCACTCCCTGGAACGCGCCGATCGGCGTGCGCCTGGCGCTGAGGATCATGATGGCGTCGGACATGGCTCGCTCCGTGGCTGTTTGGGTGGCTTGCTCAATTATTGCGTGGTCGCAGGCCGTTCTCGAATAGGGCAACGAAGGCGGCGGCAATCTGTGCGGCTGACTGGGGCTGGTTGTCGCGATACCAGTGCGCGATCCAGTTCAAGGCACCGGCCAGCGCAAACGCGGTCATTTTCGGATCGCACTCGCCGATCGAGCCGTCGCCGATGCCTTCGCGCAGCAGGCGACGGATCCCCTGGTCGATCTCGGATTTGAGTGCCTTGACGTGAGCGCGCATCGCCGCGCTCAGGTCCTGGTCCTCAGCGCGCACCATGCACCAACCGAACTCCGAAGCGATCGCCTCAGCGTAGCGCAGCAGCACGGCGCGCAGGCGATCGCGCGCGCTGTGCTTGCTGGCGCGCGCGTCGCGAAACGCAGCCCGGACCGGCTCCAGCCCGGCACAGAAACATTCGAACAGGAGCTGCTCCTTGTTTTCGACGTAGTAGTAGAGCGTCGGCTTGGTCACTTCGAGCGTCGCGGCGATGTCATCGAGCGAAGTATTGTGGAAACCGCGCGCATTGAAGGCCCGCGCGGCGGCATGAATCACGGCCTCGCGCTTGAGACCGCGGTCGCCCCGGGCCTTACGGCGGCTCCGCCAGGGCGAGGGGAGGTGCGAGGCGGTATGGTTGACGCTCATGGCAGCAGCGATCATACTCTTCAGTAACATTTGATGGAAGCCGCTATGAGCGTCAAACCTGCAGGTCGATTGGCCTCGCTGAGCGATTCCCCGTCCGTGGCCACGCCTGCGCCGCCGCTGCGTTTCGTCAGCGCCGCCTCGCTGTTCGACGGTCACGACGCCGCCATCAACATGATCCGCCGCATCCTGCAGGCACACGGCGCCGAGGTCGTGCACCTGGGGCATAACCGCAGTGTCGCCGACATCGTGCGCGCGGCCATCCAGGAAGACGCCGACGGCATCGCCGTCAGCTCCTACCAGGGCGGACACAACGAGTACTTCGTGTACATGGTCAACATGCTGCGCGAGCTCAACTCCAGTCATATAAGAGTGATCGTCGGCGGTGGCGGCACGATCGCGCCTGAAGAAATAGCTGCGCTCGAGCGCTACGGGGTCGAGAAGATCTACACGCCGGATGACGGCCGGCGGCTCGGCCTCAACGGCATGATCGACGATGTATTCGCACGCGTGCGCGCGGCGCGGCGCCCACCGTACGCCTTCGGACCGCTAAACGTCCGAGATCATGCGCACATCGCCCGCAGCATTACCGCCCTCGAGGGCGGGCACGGCGATGAGCGCGCCGCCGAGCAGATTCGCCAGGCGCTGGTTAAGGCTAAGCGCGCAGCTCCGGTTATCGGTATCACCGGCACGGGTGGCGCTGGCAAGAGCTCGCTCACCGATGAGCTGCTGCAGCGCTTCGTGCGTGCGTTTCCCGAGCGGCAGATCGCCGTGGTTGCCATGGATCCCACGCGCCGCCGTACTGGTGGCGCGCTGCTGGGCGATCGCATCCGCATGAATTCGCTCGCCGCGCCCAGTGTATTCATGCGTTCGCTGGCGACGCGCCGCGAGCACCTGGCCACTTCGGCTGTGCTGCGCGACGTGCTCGACCTGTATACGCACGCGGGGTTTGATCTGGTGCTGGTCGAGACCGCCGGCATCGGCCAGAGCGACACCGAGATCGCCGATCTGGTGGATCTGCCGCTGTACGTGATGACCAGTGAATACGGCGCGGCCAGCCAGCTGGAGAAGATCGACATGCTCGATTTCGCCGAGCTGGTGGTGCTGAACAAGTTCGAGAAGCGCGGCGCCGAGGATGCGCTGCGCGACGTGCGCAAGCAGTGGCGCCGCAATCACCCCGACCGGTCCCGCATCCCGGATACCGAGGTGCCCGTCTATCCAACCATCGCCAGCCGTTTCAACGATCCTGGAATCAATCGGCTGTTCGGCGCGTTGCTGGCGAGCCTCGAGCACAAGGCCATCGGCAAGTTGCGCTGGACCGAGAACGCCGGGCGCCAGATCGAGGTTGGCGCCACGGAGTTCCGCTCGCGCGAGCCGCTGATTCCGGGCACCCGTGGTCGGTATCTTGCAGAAATCTCGGGCGCGGGACGCCGCACGCATGAGCGCCTCGGGCGCGCAGCGGAGAGTGCGCGACTGGCGCATTCCATTTATGAGTCGCTGCGCACCCTGCACGATGTGGCGCTGCCGACACCGCTTGAGAGGTATGCCGATTCCGCCGTGGCCGATGGCGTGGCCGATGGCACGCGGCTCGAATTGCGCCGCGCCTACAACAAGGCGTTGGACGAGGTCGGCGCCGAGGGCGTGGGCCTGCTGAAATCCTGGCCGGCGCGCGCGGCGGCGGCGAGCGCCGACAAATACGAGTTCAAGGTGCGCGGCAAAACGCTGACGGGCGAGAATTACACCGAGACCATGAGCCGCAATCGCGTGCCCAAGCTCGTGGTGCCAAATCTCAAGGACTGGGGCGAGCTATTGCGGTTCCTCGGCCAGGAGAACCTGCCCGGCGCGTATCCCTACACCGGTGGCGTCTATCCGTACCGGCGCGAGGCGGAAGACCCGATCCGCATGTTTGCGGGCGAGGGCCCACCCGAGCGCACCAACCGCCGCTTTCACTTGCTGGCGCGTGGTCATGCGGCGACGCGGCTGTCCACGGCCTTCGATTCGACCACGCTCTATGGCGAGGACCCCGACACGCGTCCCGACATCTACGGACGTACCGGCAACTCGGGCGTCTCGGTGGCGACGCTCGACGACATGAAGAAACTGTATTCGGGTTTCGACCTGTGCCAGCCGACCACCTCCGTGTCGATGACCATCAACGGGCCCGCGCCGATGATCCTCGCGATGTTCATGAGCACCGCCATCGACCAGCGGGTGGAAAAATTCCTCAAGGACCACGGTCGGTGGAGCGCAGCGGAGCAGCTCATCGCCGACCAGCACGCCGGGTTGCGCGCCAGTGGCCTGGTCGTGCCTCGCTACAAGGGCGAGTTGCCGCCGGGGCACGACGGCACCGGCCTGGCGCTGCTCGGCATCAGCGGCGCGCAGCTGGTGGCGCCGGGCGTGCTGACGAGCGACGAATACGCGCGCATCCGCGCCGAGGCGCTGTCGTTGGTGCGTGGCACCGTGCAGGCGGACATCCTCAAGGAAGACCAGGCGCAGAACACCTGCATCTTCTCCACCGAATTCGCCATGCGCATGATGGGCGACGTGCAGCAGTACTTCAGCGATCACAAAGTGCGCAATTTCTATTCGGTCTCGATCTCGGGTTATCACATTGCCGAGGCCGGCGCGAACCCGGTCAGCCAGCTGGCCTTCACGCTCGCCAACGGCTTCACCATCGTCGAGTATTACCTGGCGCGCGGCATGAAGATCGACGACTTCGCGCCCAACCTGTCGTTCTTTTTCTCGAACGGCCTGGACGCCGAGTACGCGGTGATCGGCCGCGTGGCGCGGCGCATCTGGGCGCGCGCGATGCGCGAGATCTACCACGGTGACGCCCGCAGCCAGATGCTCAAGTATCACATCCAGACCTCGGGCCGCTCGCTGCATGCGCAGGAAATCCAGTTCAACGACATCCGCACCACGCTCCAGGCGCTGTATGCGCTGTTCGACAACTGCAATTCGCTGCACACCAATGCCTACGACGAGGCCCTCACTACTCCCACCGAGGAGAGCGTGCGGCGCGCGGTGGCAATCCAGCTGATCATCAACCGCGAGCTCGGGTTGAACATGAATCAGAACCCCTGGTCGGGTTCCTTCCTGCTGGACTACCTCACCGACATGGTCGAGGAAGCGGTGTACAAGGAGTTCGATGCCATTTCCGAACGCGGTGGCGTGCTGGGCGCGATGGAAACCATGTACCAGCGCGGCAAGATCCAGGAAGAGAGCCTCTACTACGAAACGCGCAAGCACGACGGCACCCTGCCGCTGATCGGCGTCAACACCTTTCTTGGTGAGCGCGATGCCGCGGCCGCGCACGCGGCGGTGGCGCTGATCCGCTCGACCGAGGAGGAGAAGCAGGACCAGGTCAACGGCGTGCGCGAGTTCCAGGCGCGCAACGCGACACGAGGCGCCGCGGCGCTGCAGACGCTGCAACAGGCCGCCGCGCGCGAGGGCAACGTCTTTGCCGAACTGCTGAACGCGGTGACGGTGTGCTCGCTGGGGCAGATTTCGCACGCGCTGTACGAGGTGGGCGGTCAGTATCGTCGCGGCGTGTGATGTATCCGCAGCGCATCGTCTGCCTGACGGAGGAGCCGACCGAAGTGCTGTACGCGTTGGGCGAGCAGCAGCGCATCGTCGGTATCTCCGGCTTCACCGTTCGCCCGGCGGCGGCGCGGCGCGAAAAGCCGCGCGTTTCGGCTTTCACGAGTGCGAAGATCGACAAGATCCTGGCGCTCAAGCCCGACCTGGCGATCGGCTTTTCGGACCTCCAGGCCGACATCGCCCGCGACTTGATCCGGCACGGCGTCGAGGTGTGGATCAGCAATCACCGCTCGGTAGCCGGCATACTGGGTTACGTGCGGCGCCTCGGTGCTATGGTGGGCGCAACGGAAAAGGCGGAGCGTTACGCGATGGAGCTGCAGCGGGGGCTGGAGCGGCTGCGCATCGCCGGCGCGGCGCTGCCGCACCGGCCACGGGTTTATTTCGAGGAATGGGATGAACCGATGATCAGCGGCATTGCCTGGGTCTCCGAACTGGTCGGCATCGCCGGCGGTGTCGATGTCTTTCCCGAGCGCGCGACCTGTTCGCTGGCGAAGGACCGGATCATTGCCGACGGGGCAGAGGTGGTGAGCCGCCAGCCGGACATCATCCTCGGCTCCTGGTGCGGCAAGCGTTTCCGCCCGCAACGGGTCGCGGACCGCGCCGGCTGGCAGGATGTTCCAGCGGTGCGCGATGGCGAGCTCCACGAGATCAAGTCACCGGATATCCTGCAGCCTGGGCCGGCAGCCCTGACCGACGGAGTGACGAGGATGCACGACATTTTCAGGCAGTGGGCGCAGCGCGGGTTGGCCGCATGAACGAGATGTCGCGCGTGAGCGTGCCTTCGCCCTGCCGGGACATCTGCCAGCTGGACAGTGCAAACGTATGCCTTGGCTGCGGGCGGACCCTGGGTGAAATCGCGGAATGGACGCGCGCCGACAATGCGCGCCGCCTGCAGATTCGCGCCGCGGCGCGCGCGCGCGTCGAGCGCGCCCTACAAC
>JAYTXT010000059.1:0-2228 GCA_043742765.1 Gammaproteobacteria bacterium
AACGGAGTGGGCCCTGGGCTGTTTTCGACCAAAACCCGATTTTCTCACCGAGCACCAGACCCATCTCCGGAACCACGCCGGGATGGGTCTTTTTTTGGACGCAACTTGTTGAATGAAAGCGCCTTTTGACATTGCAGGGGATCTCGATACGCCGGTTTCGGCGTACGCGAAGCTGGCGGCTTTCCGTCCGCGTTTCCTGCTCGAGAGCGTCGAGGGTGGTGAGCGGCTGGGGCGTTACTCCTTCATTGGTTTTGGCGATGCGCTCGAGGTGCGGCTCGACGAGGGCAGTTTCACCATCGGCACCGAAAAGCTGCCCGTGCCGCGCACCGCGCCCGAGCTCCTGGCAGGCCTCCGTCGCGCGCTGGCGGCCGCGCCGCGGCCGCTACCCGAGCTTGGCACCGTGCCGCTGGCCGGAGGACTCGTCGGCTACACCTCGTACGATGTCGTGCGCTACTTCGAGCGGCTCCCGGAGCGTGCGGTGCGACTTGCCAATGCGCCGCCGCTCCTGCATTACGTCGCGCCCAGCTCGCTGCTGGTGTTCGATCACCTGACGCGCGCGATCGCCTTGCTCCACGCGGGATCTGAGGCGGAGCGCGCTGCGCTGCGCCGCGAAGTGGTCCAGGCGCTGCGCGGGCCTATGCCCCAGGGTCGTGCTCGCCACGGGAGTCACCAGCCCCCCAGCGCCGCGCTGAGCCGCGACGCCTACCTCGCAGGCGTGAAGCGCGCGCAGGAATACATCGCGGCGGGCGACGTGTATCAGCTGGTATTGTCGTCGCGCTTCTGCGGTCGCCACGACCTCGAACCCTTCCAGGCCTACCGCGCGTTGCGGCTCGTGAACCCCTCGCCGTATATGTTCTATTGCGAACTCGGTGATCTCACGGTGGTGGGTTCTTCGCCGGAGGCGCTGGTCAAGCTCAGCGGCGGACGCGCCGAGCTGCGGCCGATCGCCGGCACCCGGCCACGCTCCGACGACCCCGAGCTCGACGCCGCGCATGCGGTGGAACTGCTCGCCGATCCCAAGGAAAACGCCGAACACGTGATGCTGGTGGACCTGGCGCGCAATGACCTGGGGCGCGTGGCCCGCGCGGGCAGTGTGCAGGTCGAGCCGTTCCGCGCGATCGAACGCTACAGCCACGTGATGCACATCGTCAGCGGCGTGCACGGCCAGCTCGCTTCCGGCTGCGACGCCTTCGATCTGTTCGCCGCGGCCTTTCCCGCCGGCACACTGGTCGGTGCGCCCAAGGTGCGCGCCATGGAAATCATCGAGGAACTCGAGCCCGTGCGCCGCGGTCTCTACGGCGGTACCGTGGGTTACTTCGGCGCCCGTGGCGACATGGACCAGGCGATCACCATCCGCACGCTCGTGTTCCACGGCGACGAATACAGTTACCAGGCGGGCGCTGGCATCGTCGCCGACAGCCGGCCCGAGGCGGAACATGGTGAAGTGCTCGACAAGAGCGCGGCGGCCGTGCTGGCGCTGCAGCTGGCGGAGGCGGGGCTGTGAGCGCGCGCCTGCTGCTTATCGATAACTACGATTCCTTCACCTACAACCTGGTGCAGGCCTTCATGGTGCTGGGCGCGGAAGTGATCGTGCATCGCAATGACGCCTTGTCGGTCGAGGCGGCGGTCGCGCTGCAGCCGACGCACCTGTGCATTTCGCCGGGCCCGGGCACGCCACAGCAGGCGGGCGTGTCGATCGCCATGATCCGCGCCTTCGCCGGGCATATTCCGGTCTTCGGCGTGTGCCTGGGGCACCAGTCGATCGCCGAGGCTCTCGGCGGCCGCGTGGTGCGCGCGCCGCGACTGATGCACGGCAAGACCTCGCCCATCGTGCATGACGGCCTTGGTGTGTTCGCCGGGGTTGCCAGTCCCTGCGAAGTCGGGCGTTACCATTCACTGATCGTCGCGCGCGAATCGCTCCCGGCGGAACTGACCGTCACGGCGCGCACCGCGGAAGGCGAGATCATGGGACTGCGCCATGCGCAGCTGAATATCGAAGGCGTGCAGTTCCATCCGGAGAGTGTGCTGACGCCGCAGGGTCCGGCGATGATGAAGAATTTCCTGGCGACCAGCGGCGGCCTCGCAGCCGTAGCGCAAGAACTATAGGGGCGGTGCCTGTGGCCAGTCCGCTGAACGAAACACTTGACCGCCTGCTCGATGGCCAGAATCTGACGGAACGCGAGGCCGGGCAACTGCTGGCAGCGCTTACGGCACCCGAGCTTTCGCCG
>JAYTXT010000060.1:0-3934 GCA_043742765.1 Gammaproteobacteria bacterium
AAATAGGTGCCGCCGAAGAACGGCCGCTGGTCGTCGTGCATCAGGAACATGGTCAGCGGCCAGCCGCCGCCGCGCCGGGCCAGCATCTGGTGCGCCAGCTGGTAGATGCGATCGAGATCCGGGCGTTCCTCGCGATCAACCTTGATGTTCACGAAGCGCGCGTTCATGAGTGCGGCAGTCGCCGGATCGTCGAAGGACTCGTGCGCCATGACGTGACACCAGTGGCAGGCCGTGTAGCCGATCGACAGCAGGATCGGTCGCCGCTCGCGTCGTGCCAGCCTCAGCGCTTGCTCGCCCCAGGGGTACCAGTCGACGGGATTGGCGGCGTGCTGGCGCAGGTAGGGGCTGGTTTCGCCCGCCAGGCGGTTGCGGTGGTCGTTCTTATGCATTGCCCATGGGTGAGTGCGGCGCGATTGAGTAGAATGCGCGCCACTATACGCGAGACCCCTGCAGCCCATGATTGACGACGACCTCATAGACGTTGCCGACGCTGAAATTCCAGCCTCTGGCGCCGGCACCACGCTGCCCATACTGCGTCTTAAACGAGGCGAGGACCGGCGGCTGCGCGCCGGGCACCTGTGGGTGTTTTCCAACGAGGTGGATATCGGCGCGACGGCGCTCACCGGGTTCGCGCCCGGCGCCCACGCCCGGGTGCACGACTACCGCGATCAGTTCCTGGGTTATGCCTATGTGAACCCGCACGCGCTGATCTGTGCGCGGATCCTCAGCCGCAGCCCCGTACATCCGGCCGACCGCTCGCTGCTGGTGCATCGGCTGAAAGTGGCGCTGGCGCTGCGCGAGCGCCACTACGCCGTGCCGTACTACCGGTTGGTGTTCGGCGAGGGCGACGGCCTGCCGGGGCTGGTGCTCGACCGCTATGGCGAGGTGATCGTCGGCCAGATCGCCACCGCCGGCATGGAAGCCATGCGCGCTGAAATCGAGTCTGCGGTCGAAAAAGTGCTGGCGCCGCAGGCGCTGGTCTGGAAGAACGATGGTGGCGCGCGCGATCTGGAGCAGCTGCCCAAGCAGATCATCACCGGCCTCGGCAAGCTGCCCGAGACGCTGCAGATCGTCGAAGGCGTGCTGCAGTTCCAGGTGCCGATGGCCGGCGCGCAGAAGACCGGCTGGTTCTACGACCAGGGTGCGAACCGCGAACAGTTTCGCCGGCTGCTGTGGCCGGGCGTGCGCGTGCTCGACATCTGCAGTTATGGCGGCGCCTGGGCGATCACTGCCATGCGCTGCGGGGCCCGCGAGGCGTTGTGCGTCGATTCCTCGGAATCCGCGCTGGCGGTGGCCGAAAGCAATGCCGTGGCCAATGGCGTTGCCGTGAAGACGCGGCGCGGCGACGCCTTCGACGTGCTCGACCAGCTGCAGCGCGAGGGCGAGCGCTTCGATGTGGTGGTGCTCGACCCGCCGGCGTTCATCAAGCGCCGCAAGGACCAGCCGCGCGGCGAGGCTGCATACCGCAAGCTCAACCAGCTGGCGATGCGCTTGCTGGAGCGCGACGCGATGCTGGTGAGCTGCTCCTGCTCCTTCCACCTGGGTGCCGACGATCTGGCCGGGCTGATCCAGGCCGCGGCGCGGCATAACAGCCGATTCGTGCAGATCCTGGCCGCCGGCGGCCAGTCGCCGGACCACCCGGTGCATCCGGCGATACCCGAAACCCGGTACCTGAAGGCTTTTTTCTGTCGCGTTACCCGTGCCTAGGGCTACCGTCGGCCGCTTGAGGTTAGAATTGTCCACCCGATGCTGACCTACCCGCACATCAATCCCGTCGCGCTCGAGCTCGGGCCGCTGCGCATCCACTGGTACGGCATCATGTACCTGGTGGCCTTCGGCGCCGCGTGGTACCTGGCGCGCCGGCGCGCGGCGCAGCCGCGCTCGACCTGGAGCGCGCGCGACGTCGACGATTTCATCTTCTACGCCATGCTTGGCACCATCGTCGGCGGGCGTGTCGGCTACGTGCTGTTTTATGGCGAAGCCATGTGGCGCGCCGATCTGTGGTACCCGCTGAAGCTGTGGGAAGGCGGCATGTCATTTCATGGCGGGTTCCTCGGCGTCTTCACGGCGGTCGCCATCTTTGCGCGAACGCGCGGGCGGCACATCGGGGATGTGGCCGATTTCGCGGCGCCGCTTCCGGGCATCGGCATCTTCGCGGTGCGCATTGGCAATTTCATCAACAGCGAGTTGTGGGGCCGGCCCACCGACGGTTGGTGGGGCATGCGTGTCAGCGAAATTCCGGGCGGGCCGCTGATCGCGCGCCACCCCTCGCAGCTCTACGAGGCGGGTCTTGAAGGAATGCTGTTGTTCGCAGTGCTGTGGCTGTACACGCGCCGGCCCCGGCCGCGCTATCTGCCTGTGGCCCTGTTCCTGCTGTGTTACTCGCTGGCCCGCATTACCGTGGAATTCGTGCGCGTGCCGGATGTGCAGCTCGGCTACCTGGCCGCAGGCTGGCTCACCATGGGCCAGTTGCTGTCGTTCCCCATGCTGCTGGCGGGCATGGCGCTGCTGATACTCTCGCAGCGATGGCAGCAGCCGTCCGGTAATTTCAAACCCGCGGCATGAACAACTATCTCGATCTGCTGCGCCAGGTGCGCACGCACGGCGCGCCCAAGGGCGATCGCACCGGCACCGGCACGCGGGCGCTGTTCGGTCACCAGATGCGCTTCGACCTGAGCGCGGGTTTCCCGCTGGTGACGACCAAGAAAATCCACCTGCCGTCCGTGATCCATGAACTGCTGTGGTTCCTGCGCGGCGACACCAATACGCAATATCTGCGTGAGCACGGCGTGACGATCTGGGACGACTGGGCGGACGCGCAGGGCGAACTCGGCCCGGTCTACGGGCACCAGTGGCGCAGCTGGGGCGCCGCCGACGGGCGGGTGCTCGACCAGATCAGCGAGGCGCTGCGCCTGCTGCGCAGCAATCCTGATTCGCGCCGCATCATCGTCAGCGCCTGGAACGTGGGCGAGCTGGAGAAGATGGCGCTGCAGCCCTGTCATGCGCTGTTCCAGTTCTTCGTCGCCGAGGGGCGCCTGTCCTGCCAGTTGTACCAGCGCAGCGCCGACGTGTTCCTGGGCGTGCCCTTCAACATTGCGTCCTATGCGCTGCTGACGCACATGTTCGCCCAGCAGTGTGAGCTGCAACCGGGCGAGTTCATCTGGACCGGCGGCGACTGCCACCTGTACGTCAACCACTTCGAGCAGGCTGACCTGCAGCTTGCGCGTACCCCGTTTCCGTTGCCGCGCCTGGCGCTGCGGCGCGCCCCGAGCCTGTTTGACTACCAGTATGAGGATTTCGAGTTCGTGAAATACCAATGCCATCCATCGATCAAGGCGCCGATCGCGGTATGAAAGCGGTCCGCAAACCGATGTTCCGCGTCCGCCGCTCGCGCGTGCACGGCCTGGGGGTTTTCGCCACGCGGCGTATCCGCAAGGGCACGCGCATTGTCGAGTACCTGGGCGAGCGCATCTCGCACCGCGAGGCCGATCGCCGCTACGCGACCAAGGCGCCGAACGACAACCATACCTTCCTTTACATCGTCGATCGTGGCGTAGTCATTGATGCGGGAGTCGACGGCAACGACGCGCGCTTCATCAATCACGGGTGCGACCCGAACTGTGAGTCGGTCACGGAGAATCGCCGCATCTACATCGAGGCGATCGGCACCATCCAGCCCGGTGACGAGCTGAAATACGATTATTCGATCGGCCGTGACAAGGATGATCCACCCAACATCGACGAGATCTACGCCTGCCGCTGCGGGGTGGAGAGTTGCCGCGGCACGATGCTGTGGCCGGCCAAGCGCCCCAAGCCCCGCCAGCCCAAGGCCACGGCGGCCAGGAAGCAGGCCCGGCGCCGATGAACCGCAAGCGCCTGTCCGCAACCGCGACCTTCGGGGCTATCGGTGTGGTATTCGGCGATATCGGCACCA
>JAYTXT010000061.1:0-2431 GCA_043742765.1 Gammaproteobacteria bacterium
GGCTGCTACACCAACGATATCGACATGCTGCGTGATTCGTTCGAGGACGTGGTCATCGAGCCGCAGCGCGCCGCGCTGATCCCGGGTTTCAGCGCGGTGCGGCGCGCGGCGATGTCCGCGGGGGCGCTGGGCTGTTCGATCTCGGGCGCCGGGCCGACAGTTTTTGCCTGGTGCCTCGCAAGCCACGCGCTGGCGGTGCGCGAGGCGATGGTCGTGGAATTCACTCACCATGGCCTCGCGAGCGACCACTGGACCACGGCCCTGGAGCCGGCCGGCGCAAGGGTGGTGTCCTGATGCAGTTCGTCAGCACGCGCGACGCGCAGCAGCGGGTCGGCTTCAGCGCCGCGTTGAGCCAGGGCCTGGCCTCAGGCGGCGGTCTGTACATGCCGCTCGAATGGCCGGGGGCGGCCGTGGCCGCAGTCCAGCCCGATGCGCCGCTGGCGCAGCAGGCGGCGGGATTCCTCGCGCCGTTTGCGAGTGGTGATCCGCTGGCCGCGCAGCTGCCGGCGATCGCGGCCGAGGCCTTCAATTTCCCGGCGCCGCTGGTGCCGCTCGATGGCACGCGGCTTGGGGTGCTGGAACTCTTTCACGGGCCGACCGCGGCTTTCAAGGATTTCGGCGCGCGTTTTCTCGCCGCCGCGCTCATGCGCCTGCGCCGTGGCGCGGCGCGGCCGCTGCAGATACTGGTGGCCACCTCCGGCGATACCGGTGGCGCCGTGGCGGCCGCCTTCCATCGCCAGAGCGGCATCGAGGTCGTGGTGCTGTTTCCGAAGGGGAAGGTGTCACCGACCCAGCAGCAGCAGCTGACCTGCTGGGGCGACAACGTGCACAGCCTCGCGGTGCGCGGCACTTTCGATGATTGCCAGCGGCTGGTGAAGCAGGCCTTCGTCGAGCCATCGATGAGCGCGCTGTCGGACCTGTCCTCGGCCAACAGCATCAACCTCGGGCGTCTGCTGCCGCAGGCCGTGTATTACGTGGCCACCAGTGTGCGAGTGCACGCGCAGACCGGCGCGCCGGCTTCATTCATCATCCCGAGCGGCAATCTGGGCAACGCCACCGCCTGCGTGTGGGCGCGGCGGCTGGGTGCGCCGATCGCCGAGATCGTGCTCGCGCACAACGCCAATCGCACGGTGCCCGATTACCTCGCGGAGGGTGTGTTGCGCATCCGCGCCAGCATCGCGACGCTGGCTTCGGCGATGGACGTGGGGAATCCGAGCAACCTGGAGCGCCTGACGGCGCTGTACCCGGATGCCAAGGCGCTCGGCCTGGCCCTGAGCGCCGTGTCGATCGACGACGGGGCCATTCGTGCGCGGATCCGCGCCGGCCATGATCACTACGGCGCGCTATGGTGCCCACATACGGCGACCGCGGCGGAGGCCTGGGCGCAACTGGAACCGGCGCGCCGCGAAGCCGGGAACTGGGTGCTGGTCGCCACGGCGCATCCGGCCAAGTTTCGCGAGATCGTCGAACCCCTGGTGGGACGCCCGGTGCCGGTGCCGGAGACCCTGGAGCGCTTGTTCCGGCGGCCGACGAATTACACGGAAATCGACGCCACGCTGGATGCGCTCCGCGCGGTGCTCGCAAGGCAGGCCACGTGATCAATTGGCAGCAAATCGTTGAGACCTTGCGGAGCATGGATCCGCGCACAGTGGCCAGCAGCGTGGGAGCGCTGGTGCTGGTGGTGCTGCTGCTGGTCCTGTGGCGCTGGTACCGTCGCAGGCGTGCGCACGCCGCATTGCTGGCGGCGGTCACCGGCAGCGCCTTCGAGCACTTGCGCGACGTGCTGGTGCCGGACGGTCAGGGCGGCTCGCTCCATGTCGACTTTCTCCTGCTCACGGCGCGCGGCTGCATTATCATCGACATGCGCAATATTGCCGGCAACATCTTCGGCGGCGATCAGATGACGGAATGGACCGTCATGCATCGCGATCAGCGCTACACCTTCGCCAATCCGCAAATTGGGCTCTACGATCGCATCGCGGTGGTGCGCGCGCTGATCACGGAGCTGCCGGTTGAAGGTCGTGTCGTGTTCGCGCCGCGCGGTCAGTTTCCGAAGGGGTTGCCGCGCTTTACACTCATGCTCGGTTCACTGGCTGCCGAGTTTCCGCCTGCCGAGCGCGAGCAGTCGGGCATGGTGCCCGAAGTCTGGGGCGCCGATTGGGCGCGGCTGGTTGCGGCCTGTCGGCCCAGTAGCCTGATGGCGCCCAAGTCGGCCGTCTAGGCGGCGGCGTCACTACAACAGGCGTTTTAACTAGTTGATTTTGCAGAGCACAGAATAACCGCGCTCAATAGTATACCCCCAAAAATACCCCCGCCTAAGATTCGACGTGCAAACTTGCGGGGGCGGCGCGCCGCGAGGCGCTCTGCGATCACGAGTACGACCGCCCAGCGCGTCGCCATGATCGAAAAACACTAAGTTGGGAGGGCTGGT
>JAYTXT010000062.1:0-3601 GCA_043742765.1 Gammaproteobacteria bacterium
CAGGGTGGCGAACTCCTCGACCGCGGCCCGCGCTGATCGCAGCTTATTGATCGGCGCGTCCGGATCCGCGTACCCCAGCGCCATGCCGCAATAGATCAGGTCGGTTTCGGGCAGCGCGAAATGGCGGTGCAGTGATTCCCGGAGCGATCCCCAGAATTCCTGCATGCAGGTGCCCAGCCCCCGATCGAGGGCGGCCAGCGCCAGGGTCTGCATGAACATGCCAAGATGCGCCCACTGACCGCGGCCCATGCGGCGGTCGATGATGAAGAAGATCCCGACCGGGGCCCCGAAGAATTCGAAATTGCGCGCTACGTGCCCGAGCCGCCCGGCGCGGTCATCACGAGAAATCCCGAGCTGCGCGTACATGTCTTCGCCGACCTGGTAGCGCCGCGAGCGATACGGCTCCCAGAGTTTGGGCGGATACACGAGGTCGCTCCCTTCCTCCTGCGGCGGGGCGCCGCCGGCGCTGGCCAGGGCGCCGCGGGCCAGCGTGACGACCGCGTCGCGTTCCGCGCCGGCGACCGCGATGACCTTCCAGGGCTGCAGGTTGCCGCCCGAGGGCGCGAAGCGCGCGGTGTCGAGCAATTCACGGACCTGCGACTCCGTCACCGGAGTGGGGAGGAATCGGCGGACGGAGATGCGCTGCCGGATCGCTTCGGTAACGGTAAGCATGGGTCACTGGCCTCGCGGATTGTGGCTGGGCGCGCCGCTGTGCGGAGTTATACTCATTCCTCTTTCGGGAGGGTAGAGCCGGATGCCGGAGCAGACTGTCCTTGGCCTGCCGCGTAGTTCGCTGCGGCGATACTCGGCGTGTTTCACACTCGCGCTCTGGTATGCCGCCCTGTGCCTGGTTACGCGCCTGGCGCTGTGGTGGGGTTTCGGGCACGACGCCCAGGTGAGCGCGCCAGCCCTTTTGTGGATCGTACCCGCGGGCCTGGTTGCCGATGTCATACAGAGTGTCTATCTGTTGGCGCCACTCGCGCTGTTCCTCTGGCTATGCCCCGACCGCTGGCAGCGCAGCGCAACCATGCGTGCCGTGCTGCTCGGCGGCACGGTGTTGTGGATGTTCGGCGTGTTGTTCATTGCCGTCACCGAGTATTACTTTTTCGAGGAGTTCGATTCACGCTTCAATCTGGTCTCGGTCGATTATCTCATTTACCCCACCGAGGTCGCCGGTGACTTGTGGGCGGCCTATCCGGTCGGCAAGGTTATCATTGCCGGTGCGCTGCTGGCCGGCGCGATGACCTGGGCATTGCGCGGGCCGCTTACCGCCGGCACGCACGTAGTGGCGCGCTTTGCCGCCAGGACGCCGCCGTTTCTGTTGCTGATGGCGGCATTAGCTCTTGCCGTCGCCGGTTTTTCCACCAACGCGTTGGGGTTGTCGACGAACCGCGTCGCCAATGAACTGGCCGCCAACGGCCCGTCGAGCTTCTTTCGCGCGCTGCGCACCAGCGAGATCGACTACCACGTGCACTACACGACTCGCGATCCGGCTGCCAACCGCGCTCTGCTGGTGCAACAACTATCGCGCGGCGGCGGGCGCTGGACCGGTCTCGCCGGCGGCCGGCTCGACCGCGAATTCCCGGCGCGGGCTGGCGGGTTCGGCAAGCTCAACGTGGTGCTTATATCGAGCGAATCCTTCGGCGCCGAATTCAGCCGCCTGTATGGTTCCGGGCGCGACTGGACGCCCGAGTTCGATCGCTACGCGCAGCAATCGCTGTGGTTCCGGCACACCTATGCTTCGGGCACGCGCACGGTGCGCGGCCTCGAGGCTATTACTGTGTCCATGCCGCCGATCCCGACGGAGTCGGTCGTGCGCCGGCCCGGCAACGAGAACATCGCGACCCTGGGCGCGGTGCTGCGCCGGCACGGCTACCACAGCAGTTTTCTCTACGGTGGCTATGGCTATTTCGACAACATGAATGCCTTCTACTCCGGCAATGGCTACCAAGCGATGGACCGCAGCGACATCCGTGGCACGCCGCGCTTCGCCAATATCTGGGGTGTGGCCGACGAGGATCTGTTCGACATGGCGTTGGCTCACGCGGATGAGCTCGCCGCGCAGCGCCAGCCGTTCTTCATCCACGTGATGAACACTTCGAACCACAAGCCCTTTACCTTTCGCACCGGCCTGGAATCGCTGGGCATCAAGCCCGCCGGTGGCGGCCGTGAGTCGGGGGTGCGCTATGCCGACTATGCGCAAGGCTATTTTCTGCGTGAGGCCGCGAAGCACTCCTGGTTCAACGACACGATTTTCATCATCGTGGCCGACCACGGCGCGCGCGTTTACGGCAAGCAGGAGATCCCGTTGCGCACTTACGAGATTCCGCTGCTGTTCTATTCACCGAAGTACCTGGCGCCGCGGCAAGTCGATGGCCTGATGACGCAAATAGACATCGCACCGACGCTGCTGGGCCTGCTGGGCCTGCCGTACACGGCGCCGTGGTTCGGCCAGGATGCGCTCAACACTCCGGAGCAGGGGCGGATTGCCTTCTTCAGCCACAATCACGACGTCGCCATGCTGCGCGACGGTGAACTGACGATTCTCGGCCTGCAAAAGCGCGTGCTGAACAAGCGCTATGACCCGGCGACCGACCGCTATGACAATCATGCGCCGGTCAATACAGCCATGAACGAACTGGCGATCGCCTACTACCAGACGGCCTACGAGTTGTTCAAGGCGCACCAGTTCGACCTGCCGGCACCCTGAGTGTCGGCCCGCTGGCTCCGCGGCTCAATCCGCGGGACGGATATCCAGACCGATGTTGCCATTGCCGGCCGGGAAAACAATGAGCGAGTAACCGTTGAGCTGCTGGCGAATCGCCGGGCTTTCCGGGTCGCGCGCCTGCCGGAACAGTCGCCAGGCGGCGAGTTGGCGGTTCTGCCCGGGTTCGACGATGGGCATCTCACGCATTGGGCCCGTAGGGGCTGCGGCCGGTGGCGGCGTGCGTGCCAGCCACTCAGTCGGTTTGAGGCTGTCGCCCTGGCCAACCAGCCGCGCGACGATTCCGGTGCGGATCAGTCCGCTGCGCTGGAGTCGGGCGGCATCGACCAGGGGCGATTCGGATACCGAGATGCCGCGCAGTTTCGCACTGTTGAGATCCACTTCCACCGCCGCGTCTTCGCCGACGCCGATGCCAAGCTGCCGGCCGCTCACCTCCAACGCAGCGACCAGGCGGCCGATGCGATCGCGCTCGAAGAAATGCGAGTCGGAGATTGCCCACGGCAGGAAGCGCATGCCCGGCGCCCAGGTGCGCAGCGCCTCCGTCTTGTCCGTGGCTTCAACGTCCTGCTCGGTCGTGGCGACCGTGGCGATCACGACCCGGGCGGGACCTTTCGCCGCCGCCAGCGTCAGAAACCGCTCGTATACAGGACGGTTGTCGTCGTCGAGACCGCCGCCAATGAGCAACAACGTGCCGTGACGGACGGGAAGGTGCGTTGCCGCGCCGGGGCCTGGCGACTGGCAGCCAACCATGCCCAGAGCGGCGATGTTGATCAGAAGCGTCGTTAACTTGTTCATTTGCACCCTTACGGCAACCAGGCCGGAATCATACTGCCACCCCGGCCGGCCGTGCGGTTTGCCGCCGTTGCGGGAATTGGC
>JAYTXT010000063.1:0-3922 GCA_043742765.1 Gammaproteobacteria bacterium
CACCTCTCGCAGTTCGGGCAGGGCCTGCGCGCCGGCGAGATCGTCACCACCGGCAGCTGGAACGGCGTGCACGCCGTCACGCTGGAACAATCGGTCACGGCCTGGTTCGATGGCCTGGGCTCGGCCATCGTGCGGTTCTGATTATTCCGCCGCGGTGACGGCCGCTGGCGGCTTCAGTTTCCAGCGCCGGTGCGTCCAGGCCCAGTCTTCCGGATTTGCGCGCACCAGCGCCTCGACACGCGCGGCATAGCGGGCGGTGAGGGTCGGCACGTCGAGGTTCTCGCCGGCGGCTGCGAGCGGCTCGAAGCGGGTTTCATAGTGGCCACGGCGCAGGCGCCGCAGGGCCAGGAAATACACGCTGTAGGCGCCGGCGCGCGCGATCTCGGCCGGACCCGGGAAAAACGCGGTATCGCGCCCAAAGAAGCGCAGCCAGACGCGGCCCGGGCTCGAGGTGGGCACCTGGTCAGCCACCATACCGATGGCATGGGCCGTGCCGCGCCGTCGCAGCACTTCGCGCAGCAGGCGCTTGCCCGGCACCATGCGCACGCCAAAGCGGCTGCGCAGCGAGAGCATCATGCGATCGGCGCGCTCACTGTGGGGCGGCTTGTAGGCGGCCAGGAACGGCGCGCCCATATCGAGCGCCAGCGCCTGCAGGAGCCACTCCCAGTTGCCCTGATGCACGGCGAGCACCAGCACCGGATGGCCGCGCGCCAGCTCGGCGTGCAGCATCGGCATGTCCGGCAAGGCCATGCGAGCGCGTAGCTCCGCGGCCGGCATGACCGCCACGCGCGGCAACTCGAAAAGCACGGCCGCGAGCGCATCGTAATGGCGCCGCAGCACGCGCCGCCGCGCCGCCGCGTCGAGTTCCGGCAGTGCGGCGCGCAGATTCTCGCGCGCCACCGCCACGCGATAGCGCAGCAGGTCGCGCATCAGGAAAGCGAACAGCCCGGCGAGCGTGTACATCGCCGGGAGCGGTGCCCGCCCGAGCGCGCGCAGCCACCAGGCAGGTGCGGGCATATCCTTGCTAGAATTCACTCTACGCGCAGTCTAGCAGCGCCCGCCGCGGGCACGGAGAACCTCATGCTCTGGATCAAGTGTTTTCACGTGCTGGGCGTCATGGCCTGGCTCACCGGCATCTTCTATCTGCCGCGCATCTTCGTGCATTACGCCGAGGGCCGCGCCGCCGGCGAGGACGTGCGCCGCCTGGTGACCATGGGCGGCCGCCTCTACGGCTTCATGACGCTGATGTCGCTGGTGGCCATGAGCCTGGGGGTCTGGTTGTGGCAGGCGTACGGCTATTCGGGCACATGGCTGCAGATCAAGCTGCTGCTGGTCATGGGCCTGATCGGCTATCACCTGGCCTGCCGCCGGTTCGTGCAGCGGATGCGCGCCGGAAACCCGCTGCCCGGCGGACTGGTGCTGCGTTTCTTCAACGAAGGCGCGCTGCTGCTGGTCGTGCCCATCCTGATCATGGCGATCGTCAAGCCGTCTGGCTGAACAGCTGCCGGTCGGGGCTGCGTCGCGACAGCCGCGCGTCGAAGGCCATGCAGATGTTGCGCAGGAACCCCCTGCCCGCCTCGGTGACGCGGCAACCCTGCCCCTCGAGTTCGACCAGGCCGTCGGCCGCGAACTCGGCGAGCCGCGTGTGCACATCGTCGAGAAACGCCGTGGCGTCGGCCCCCACCCAGCGTGTCTCCATGCGATTCATCAGATTCAGGATATGCCGGCGCAGCACCTGATCCTCGGCATCCAACACGTGGCCGCGGTGGATCGGGAGCTCCCGCCGTGCAATGCGCTCGTGGTACTGCTGCAGGTCCTTTTCGTTCTGCACGAAAGCGTCGACCGCGTCGCCGATGGCCGAGACGCCCAAGCCCAGGAGCGGGCGCGTGAATGCGTCGGTATAACCCATGAAATTGCGGTGCATCGTGCCGGCGCGCGCGGCCTGCCACAGGCTGTCGGTGGGCAGCGCAAAATGATCCAGGCCGATTTCCCGGTAGCCCGCGGCCTCGAGCCGCTCGCGGCCGCGCTCGTAGAGCTCGCGCTTGGGCCTCCCCTCAGGCAGGTCGATCTCCGTGAAGCGGCGCTGCCCCGGCTTGATCCAGGGCACATGCGCATAACCGTAGAGCGCGATGCGGTCGGGCCGCAGCTCGCATACGGCGTCCATGGTCATGTCGATGCTGTCCGGAGTCTGGAACGGCAGGCCGTAGATCAGGTCGAAATTGACGCTGCTGAAACCGAGCGCGCGCGCGCGCTCGGTCACCGCGCGCACCTGCTCCACGCTCTGCACGCGATTGACGATGTCCTGCACTTTCGGGTCAAAATCCTGCACACCGAGGCTGATACGGTGGAAGCCGTGCTGCGCGAGCAGGGTGAGCTGCTCAGAGGTGGTCACGCGCGGGTCGACCTCAATCGACAACGAGGCGCCGGGCCGCAGCCGCGACGCCGTCAGAATCCCGCTCAACAGCGCGTCCAGTTCCGCCGGGTCGAGGAAAGTGGGCGTGCCGCCGCCCAGGTGGAGCTCGCCCAGCTCGAGACGATCGACGCCAAGGCGCTCACGGTACAGTGCGTATTCGCTCAGCACCGCCTGGACGTACGGCATGATAATGGTGTGCGTGCGCGTCACGCGCGTGTTGCAGCCGCAGAAGGTGCAGAGCGCACGGCAGAAGGGCACGTGCACGTAGATCGAAGCGCCCGGGCCCTCGGCCGCGCCCTGCCGCAGCGCCGCGCCCACATGTTCCAGCCACTGCGCCTCGCTGGGCGTGTCTTCCCAGTAGGGCACGGTCGGGTAGCTGGTGTAACGGGGTCCGGCGACGTCGTACTTCGCCAGTCGCGCACTCTGCTGTGCCGCGTTCATGAAAACATCTCGCGCGGGACCTTAAGCACCAGCCGCACATTGTCTTCCGGCGTGTGCTGCAGCACGCCGTGCCCGAGTCCGCAGACCCAGGCGCTGCGCGCGGCCGCCGGCAAGGTCAGGACCCTGGCAAATACACCGCGCACGCGCGCCTCCAGTTCGGCGGCCGGCAAATGCAGCCATTCCGGATCGAGATTGCCCTGCAGGCACCAGCGCGGCGTCTCCCGCTGGAGCGTGTCGGCGAGGTCGTGCCGCCAGTCCACGCCCAGACACTGGATAGCAAGCGGTTCGAGCGCGCGCCAATGCGCCGGACCGGTATCGCGCGAGTAGTAGATCAGCGGCGTGTCGGGACAGGAGTCGCGGAAGCGCGCCACCACCGCAGCGAGCGGTGCCACCGCATGCCGCGCGAACTGCGCCGGATCAAGTGAACCCGCCGCGGTGTCGAACAGCGCCACGCAATCGGCGCCCGCCTGCGCCTGCAGCACCATGTTGCCGGCCAGCAGTTCGCTCAGGCGTTCGCAGAACCCGGCGTAGAGCCCGTCATCAAGACCCAGCAACCCCTGACGCGTGAAGCCCTCGTGGGAGCCCGCGACCGCGTAGGCGTAGAGCGTGAATGGACCGCCCACAAACCCGATCAGCGCCCGCTCCTTGCCGAGCCGCGGGCGCAGCATGCGGATGGCTTCAGCCTGGAATTCCATATCGTTGGCGGCCGCACTACCTCCCCGCAAGCGCGGCAGGTCGGCGGTGCTGCGCAGGTACCAATCGAGCTTCGGCCCCGGCTCGTAGCGCAGGCCCATGCCCATCGCCTCGAGCGGAAACAGCAGGTCCGAGAACAGGATCGCGGCATCAAACCCGAAATCGTCGATCGGCCCCATGGTGACTTCGGTCGCCAGCTCGGGCTGTTTGCACAACGCGATGAAATCGTGGCGCGCGCGCAGCGCCTGGTAGTGCTTGTGGTAGCGCCCCGCCTGGCGCATGAACCACACCGGCGGCCGGCCCGTATTGCGCCGCGCCAGCGCCGCGCCCAGCACAGTTTCACTCACGAATCACCTCGGTCAGCAGATACCCTAC
>JAYTXT010000064.1:0-9326 GCA_043742765.1 Gammaproteobacteria bacterium
CTCGGACCTGAACAATCGCTCCTCGGTGATCTCAAGACCGCCGTCGATGCGCGCAGCAATGTGCAGGCCGAGTACGGGAAGTACACGACCAGCGTCAAGGGCGTGTTCGCCGCCGGCGATTGCCGCCGCGGCCAGAGCCTCGTGGTCTGGGCCATCAACGAAGGGCGCGGCGCTGCGCGCGAGTGCGACCGGTACCTGTCGGGGCGCACCAGCCTGCCTTGACACAAGAAGAGCCCGCCAGTGCTGGCGGGCTCAACACTTGCAGTCGCCGATCCTTTTCAGAACCGATAGCCCACGTTGATGGACGGCCCTTTGATCGTATCGCCGCTCTTGTCGTAGTACGAGGCGTAGTCGCCCTGCAGGTACCAGTTCTTCGTGAACAGGTACTGGGCACCGACCGCGTAAGAGAAGCTGCTGTCGGTACTCGACGCCGACATTCCCTGGAAGGAACCGGTGAGCGACGTATGGACCCAACCTGCCTTGGCAAACAGCTCGAACCTGGGCGCCACTGCCACCTGCCCCTTCAGGTACGCGCCGTAGGCACTGTCCACCTTGAACGCAATGCCCAACAGGTTGTCACTGGAGACGCTCGCTGCCCCCATGAGCTCAGCGGCCAGGTGCTTCGTGAAGTTGTAGCCCACACGAACCACGGCGTTGCTGGGAGTCGCCGAAAAGCCGCCGGTCGACAGCTTCAGCTGCGCGTAGCCGAATTCGGCGTACGCATTCCCCTCTGCCTGCGCACCCACACTCACGAGTGCGGCGCCGATGCCAAGACAGGCGGCCAGAACAATCTTCCCTGATGATTTCATGAAACATACTCCTGCTTTGTAATTTGAGTTGTGGCAGGACCGGTGGCCGACCCTGATCTGACCGCGCCCCTGATCCATGCCGCTACCTTGCTGCTCACTGCGCCCGGCCCAATCCCCTTGGCACCGGGTCAACGCAAGCTTGCATCGACCGCTCATTCAGCGGGCTTACCGGGTAGTTACAGGCTGCATACAGCTGAGCCGCTGCCGCCAGCCCAGGGGATCGGCGGGCCGCAGCCGCAGGCACTCAGGGCGCTATGATTGCCGCCGCGCGGCGAGCTCGATGACGCGCCCGGCGAGTTCCATGGGGCACACCAGCAGGTCTGGCATGTAGGTATTGGCCTGGTTGTAGCGCAGCGGACTGCCGTCCATTCTCGACACGTGCAGTCCCGCGGCCTTCGCCACGGCCACCGGCGCGCAGCTGTCCCATTCGTACTGGCCGCCCGAATGCAGGTAGATGTCGGCTGCGCCGCGCACCACCGCCATGATCTTGGCGCCGGCCGATCCCATCGGCACAAGCTCGGCGCCGAGCGCCTCGGCCACGGCCGCCGCTTCTGTGGCGGGGCGCGTGCGGCTGACGACCAGACGCAACTTGCCGCTATGGCGCGGGCGATTCAGGGCCTCGTCGCTGCTGAGCGTGAGCGGCAGGCCGGGTAGCGCGACCGCGCCGAGCGTCGCTTCGCCATCGACCGCGAGCGCCACATGCACGGCCCAGTCTGCGCGTGCCTCACCGTATTCACGCGTGCCATCCAGTGGATCGACGATCCAGACCCGGTTGGCGGCCAGGCGCGCGGGATTGTCCTGTTCCTCTTCGGAAAGGATCGCGTCGTCCGGGCGGTGAGTGCGCAGGGCCCGCATGATGAAGCTGTTGGCGAGCTGGTCGCCGAGTGCGCCGAGCGCCTTGCCCTCGAACAGTGCCGCTTGCCGCAGCTCCATCAGCAGACGCCCGGCGCTCTCGGCGATCTGCCGCGCGAGTTCCGTGTCGTTCATGAAATCAACCGGCTGACGATCAGTTCCGCAGCTTGCTCCGGAGAAAGTTTCGCCGTGTCGATGCGGATCTCCGGAGCGGTGGGCGCTTCGTAGGGACTGTCGATGCCGGTGAAGTGCTTGAGCTGGCCGGCGCGGGCTTTCTTGTAGAGACCCTTAACGTCGCGCGCCTCGGCGGCGGCCAGCGTGGTGTCGATGTGGATTTCGAAGAATTCCCCCGGTGCGATCATCTGCCGCACCATGGCGCGCTCGGCGCGGAACGGCGAGATGAACGCCGTGATCACGATCAGGCCGGCATCGGTCATCATCTTCGCCACTTCTCCGACGCGGCGGATGTTCTCGACCCGGTCGGCGTCCGAGAACCCGAGGTCGCGATTCAGGCCGTGGCGCACGTTGTCGCCATCGAGCAGGAAGCTATGACGGTTCATCCGCACCAGCTGCTTCTCGACCAGGTTGGCAATCGTCGATTTTCCGGCGCCCGAAAGGCCCGTGAACCACAGCACTGCCGGGCGCTGGTTCTTGAGCTTCGCGTGCACTTCGCGGGTCACATCGAGCTGCTGCCAGTGAATATTGCCGGCGCGCCGCAGTGCGAAGTGCAGCATGCCGGCGGCGACCGTGGCGTTGCTGAGCTTGTCGATGAGAATGAACCCGCCAAGATCACGGCTCCGTTCGTAGGGTTCGAACACGACGGGCTGGTCGGTCGACAGATTGGCGACGCCAATCGCGTTGAGTTCGAGCGTGCGGGCGGCGAGGTGTTCGAGGGTATTGACGTTCACCTGGTACTTCGGCGCCTGGATCTGCGCCGTGACCGTCTGCGTACCAAGCTTGAGCCAATAGGGGCGCCCGGGCAGCATTTCCTCGTCCGCCATCCACACCAGCGTGGCTTCGAACTGGTCGGCCACCTCCGGCGGTTGGTCGGCCTGGGCGACGACGCAGCCGCGCGAACAGTCGATCTCGTCCTTGAAACACAGCGTAACCGACTGGCCGGCAACGGCCTCGGCGAGCTCGCCGTCCAGGGTCACGATGCGGCTGATGGTCGTAGTCTTGCCCGTGGGCAGCACCCTTACGGCTCCGCCGGTTCGAATACGGCCGCCGCTGATGAGCCCGGCGTAGCCACGGAAATCGAGGTTCGGGCGATTGACCCACTGGACCGCCAGGCGAAACGGCCGCGCCTGGTCGGCATCGCCATCGAGCGGCACGGTTTCGAGGTGCTCGATCAGCGTCGGGCCGCGATACCAGGGGAGGTTCGCCGAGCGGCTGGCAATATTGTCGCCGCCGAGCCCGGAGATGGGCAACGCGAGGAAATCCGTGATGCCGATGCTGGTCGCGAAGGCGTGGTAATCGCCGACGATAGCATCGAAGCGCGCCTGGTCGTAACTGATCAGGTCCATCTTGTTTACGGCGAGCACAATGTTGCGGATGCCGAGCAGCTGCACGAGGTAGCTGTGCCGGCGTGTCTGCGTCAGCACGCCGAGCCGCGCGTCGATCAGGATTACCGCCAGCTCCGCCGTCGAGGCGCCCGTGACCATGTTGCGCGTGTATTGCTCGTGACCCGGCGTATCGGCGACGATGAACTTGCGCTTGTCGGTGGCAAAGAAACGGTATGCGACATCGATGGTGATGCCCTGCTCGCGTTCGGCGGCCAGGCCGTCGACCAGCAGCGCGAAGTCGAGATTCTTTCCCTGGGTGCCGACGCGAGCGCTATCGGCCTCGAGCGCGGCAAGTTGGTCCTCGAAGATCATCTTCGAGTCGTAGAGCAAGCGTCCGATTAGCGTCGACTTGCCGTCATCGACGCTGCCGCAGGTGATGAAGCGCAGGAGCGACTTGTGCTGGTGCGCCTTGAGGTATGCGCCGATATCCGCAACGGCAAGCGCGGCGGGCTGGTAGCCGCGAGCGCCGCTCAAAAGTATCCCTCCCGTTTCTTCTTTTCCATGCTTGCCGACTGGTCCCGGTCGATGGCGCGCCCCTGGCGCTCCGAAGTGGTTGTCAGCAGCATTTCGCGGATGATTTCCGGAAGCGTCGCCGCGCTGCTCTCGATCGCGCCGGTGAGTGGATAGCAACCCAGTGTGCGGAAGCGGATCGAGCGGGTGACCGGCTTTTCACCGGGCTTGAGCGGAAAGCGCTCGTCGTCCACCATCAGCAGCAGGCCGTCGCGCTTTACCGTGGGCCGCGGCGCCGCAAAATACAGTGGCACGATCGGAATGCTTTCCAGATGGATGTACTGCCAGACGTCGAGCTCGGTCCAGTTGGACAGCGGAAAAACCCGGATGCTTTCGCCGCGCGCCTTCCTGGCGTTATACAGCCGCCACAGCTCGGGCCGCTGGTGCTTCGGATCCCAGCGGTGGTTTATGGAACGGAAGCTGAAGATGCGTTCCTTCGCGCGGCTGGTCTCTTCGTCGCGCCGCGCACCGCCAAAGGCGGCATCAAACCCGTACTTATCAAGCGCCTGCTTCAGGCCCTCGGTCTTCCACAGATCAGTGTGCAGCAGGCCGTGGTCGAAGGGATTGATGCCGCGCTGTTTCGCTTCCGGGTTCTGGTACACCAGCAGTTGCACGCCGGGGAGCGCGGCGACCTGCGCGCGCATCGCGTACATGTCGCGGAACTTCCAGGTGGTATCGACGTGCAGAAGTGGGAACGGGGGTGGCGCGGGATGGAAGGCTTTGCGCGCCAGGTGCAGCATCACCGCTGAATCCTTGCCGATCGAATACAACAGCACCGGCTTGTCGGTCTCGGCGACCACCTCACGAAAGATATGGATGCTTTCTGCTTCGAGCCGTTGCAGGTGCGTGAGTGGAATCAGAGGCTCCCTATAGATCGCTGATGGAATCCGGCAGTTTTCGAGGTTGCAGCCCACATTCGCGCGACTCGGGGCTCTCCCACCACCAGCGGCCGGCCCGGCTGTCCTGGCCGGGTTCGACCGCGCGGCTGCAGGGCGCGCAGCCGATGCTGGGGTAGCCCGCATCGTGCAGCGGATTGTAGGGCAATTTTTCCGCATGGATGTAATTCCAGATTTCGGCATGGGTCCAGGGCAAGAGCGGATTCACCTTCTGCAGCCGATAGCGCACGTCGAACTCATGGGTTGGTGTGGCGGCACGCGCGGCCGACTGCTCGTGGCGCACTCCGGTCACCCAGGCGTGGTAGCCGAAAATGGCGCGCTGGAAGGGTTCGACCTTGCGGATATGGCAGCAGGCCTGCCGCTGGGCAAGGCCCTGGTAGAAACCGTTCACGCCGTGATCCGCGACGTAGTTCTGGACGCGCTGCGCTTCCGGGAACACCACGCGGAGCCGGCGTCCGTAGTGTTTTTCGATGCGCTCGAGCAGTTCCAGTGTGGCTTCCGGGAGCCGGCCGGTATCCACGGTAAAAATATCGATCAGCGGCGCATGCCTGAAAATAAGGTCCGTTAGCACCGCGGCCTCCGAACCCAGGCTGCTCGCGTAGACCACACGGCCGTGGTCGCGCACCGCACCCTGCAGCAGGCAGACGGAATCAGCCACTTTTCCAGTGAGGTCGGCCTGCGGAACGGCCCGGACAGGCGCACTTGTCATGCGCGCATTGTCCAATTAAGATCTATACCAATGTTGGTATGAGTACTGAGGCGCCGCCCGCGAAGCGGCCCTGGAATTTCAGTCGGAATGCTCCATCCGGCAGTCGGCAATACGTTCCGTCCACGGGTGACGCATGGACTCCCACACGGAAATATTGGGCGCCGGATAGCTCGGGTCGGCAAACATGCCGAGCGCCACGGCGATGAGACCGGGGTAAGCGCTCAATTCCCAATAGACTGTCGAGCCGCAGTCTGGACAGAAGTGAAAGGTTGCGCTGTTGCCGCTGTCGGCGCGGCGCGTGAAAGCGGTGCTGCGGCCCTCGATGGTCACCCGCTCGCGCTGGAAGCGCAGTTGCGCACCGAAGGGCGCGCCGGTCCGGCGCTGGCAGGCGAGGCAATGGCACATTGAAATGCGGCCGGGCTCGCCCGCGCAGACGGCGCGCAGATTTCCGCAACTGCATGCGGCGGTCCTGTTGTGCATCGCTGGTTCCTCCCTTGGTCGCATGATGATAGCGCGGCGCCGGCTGGTCGGAGCCTGTAGTAACATGCCTCTGATTCCGACAGGAGCTCCACAGTGGCCGGACTGTATTTCGAAGAGTTTCGCGTGGGGCAGACTTTCAAACACGCGATGCGGCGCACCGTGACCGAAGCCGACAACGTCTTGTTCTCGGCGCTGACGCACAATCCGGCGGCCCTGCATCTGGACGCGGAGTACTGCCGCACGCAGACCGAATTCGGGCAGCGCATCGTCAACAGCGTATTTACGCTCGGGCTCATGGTGGGCATCTCGGTCGGCGACACGACGCTCGGCACCACGGTAGCGAACCTGGGCTGGGACGAGGTGCGGTTCCCGAAACCCCTGTTTCACGGCGACACTGTCAACTGCGAAACCGAAGTGCTCGAACTGCGCGACAGCAAATCGCGGCCGGACAACGGCATCGTCATCTTTGCGCACCGCGCCTTCAACCAGCACGGCGTGCTGGTGGCGAGCTGCCAGCGCTCGGCGCTAATGCTGCGGAAACCGCGGGCGTGAGCGAGCGCTCCTGGCTGTTCATCCCCGGCGACAGCGAACGGAAACTGGCCAAGGCGGAACACTGCGGTGCAGACGTCGTCATCCTCGACCTCGAGGACTCGGTCGCGCCGGAACAGAAAGCCGCGGCGCGCAGCCAGGTCGGCGGATTTCTCGCCGCGCATGCCGGTCGGCGGGCGACGCAGCTGTGGGTGCGCATCAATCCGCTTGGCACTGCGGCCGCCATGGCTGATCTCGCGGCGGTCATCGCCGCGCGACCCGACGGCATCGTGCAACCCAAGACGCGTTCGCCCGCCGACGTGATCCGGCTCGGGCAAGACCTGGAAGACCTAGAGCGCCAGCACGGTCTGGCGCCGGGCGGCATCCGGATCCTGCCCATCGCGACCGAGACGCCCGAGGCGCTGTTTGCGATGGGCGGCTTCGGGCAATGCGGCGCGCGGCTCGCGGGCCTCACCTGGGGCGCGGAAGATCTCAGCGCCGCGATTGGCGCCAGCGCCAACCAGGAGGCTAATGGCGCGTGGACCGCCCCGTATCAGCTCGCGCGTTCGCTGTGCCTGTTCGGCGCCGCCGCCGCGGGCGTCGCCGCCGTCGACACGCTGCACATCGACTATTGCGATGCGGCGGGCCTGCGGGCCAGCTGCGCGGCGGCACGGCGCGACGGCTTCGCGGGCAAGCTCGCCATCCATCCGGACCAGGTCGCCGTGATCAACGAATGCTTCGTGCCCAGCGCCGCGGAACTGGCGCACGCGCAGCGCCTGGTGGCGTTGTTTGCTGCAAATCCGGGCTCCGCTGCGCTGTCGCTGGATGGCCGGATGGTCGATCTTCCGCACTTGCGCCAGGCGGAAAAAACACTGGCGCGCGCGGCTGGTCTGCAGCCCTGAGCCGCAAGTGACGCCCGTCAACAGACGCCTCACGCTGGCCCAACGCCCGGACGGCACGCCCGGCCCCGAGCACTTCCGGCGCGACGATCAAGCTGTAGCGGAGCTGACCGACGGGCAGTTCCTGGTGCGCAATCACTATCTGTCGATCGATCCGGCGCAACGCGGCTGGATCGCCGCCGGCGCCAATTACGCCGATCCCGTGCCGGTCGGTGGCGTCATGCGTGCCCTCGCCGTGGGTATTGTTGCAGCCTCGCGCAACGCCAGATTTGCCGTGGGCGAGTATCTCTACGGTTGGTTCGGCTGGCAGGATTACTGCGCGGCCAACGAGCGACTGGTGATCTCGCGCGTGCAGCCCGCGCACGGATCGGTGAGCGCAGGTCTGGGGCTGTTCGGCATCTCGGGCGTCTCGGCCTACCTGGCGCTGACCGAGCTGGGCCGGCCGCGCGCCGGGGAAACGGTGCTGGTATCGACCGCGGCCGGCGCGGTCGGGAGCGTCGTGGGCCAGATCGCACGGCGCCTGGGCTGTCGCGTCGTCGGCCTTAGCGGCAGCGATGAAAAGGTACACCAGTGCGTCGCGGAGTTCGGCTACCACGCGGCGCTCAATTACCGCGCCAGTCTCGATCACGACCATCTGCAGGCCCTGTGTCCGCAGGGCGTCGATGTCTTCTTCGACAACACTTCCGGCGACATCGCCGACGCCGTCTGGCCGTTCATGAATCTGCGCGGCCGGGTCGTGCAGTGCGGCACCGCCGCCGTCGCTTCCTGGGACCCGCCGCCCGCCGCGCCCCGGCGCGAACGCGCGGTGCTGACCAAGCGCCTGCGTCACGAAGGCTTCATCATCTTCGATCACCTGGAACGCTTTCCAGCCGTGATCGCCCAGCTGGCTCGCTGGCTCCAGGAGGGCGCGCTGGTGTTTCATGAGGATATCGAACTGGGGCTGGATCGCGCGCCAGCGGCGCTGACCGCGATTTTCCGCGGCGAGAACCGCGGCAAGAAGATGATCCGCGTCACGGACGGTGAGCGGGCGCTGTAAGCTTCGCGGCCTGCCGACGCCCACTGGAGACCGCCATGACCGAAGCACCGATGACATCCTCGCCGTACGTCGACCGCCCCGAACTCCAGGAGATCTACGCCGACCAGATTCGGCTGATCCACTTCGACGGTTATTCGGTGCGCCTCGAGTTCGCCGTGGTCCGTCCACACCTTGCCGGCCCGGATCATGCGGAATCCACGATCTATCCGGCCGCGCGCCTGACACTCTCGCCGCACGCGGCGATCAGCCTCAAAGATCAGCTGGTGCAGTTGGTGGCCATGCTCGAGCAGCAGCGCGTGCTCCGGCGCATCACGCCGGCGAGCACCGCGAAGCAGTAGCCACGCTGTTCCGCCATGGACATGCCCAGACTCACAGCCTGCATCATCACTTACAACGAGGCCGCGCGCATCGGGCCTTGCATCGAAGCGCTGAAGTTTTGCGACGAGATCATCGTGGTCGACTCGCACTCGAGTGATGCGACGCGCGAGATCGCGGCTCGGCTCGGGGCGCGTGTCCTCGAGCGCGACTGGCCTGGATACCGCTCACAGAAGCAGTTTGCGACCGACGCCGCGGGGTACGACTGGGTGCTGTCGGTCGACGCCGACGAGCGCGTGACGCCCGCACTGCGCGCGCAGATCGAGTCGCTCCGTGCTGGCGGCTTCGCGGGTGCGCGCGGCTGGACGATTCCGCGCCTGACCGAATATTTTGGCAGGTTTCTCCGCCACGGCAATGCCTGGCCCGACCGGCAGATACGCCTGTACGACCGGCGCGCGGCGCGCTGGGTCGGTTATGAAGTGCACGAGAAGATTGCCGTTGACGGCGTGCTCGGCGCGCTCGCCGCGCCGCTCGAGCATTACGCCTACCGGAGCCTCGATGATCAGCTGGCGCGGCTCGATCGCTACGCCAGCCTGATGGCCGCGCAGATGCACGCCGCCGGGCGGCGCGCCGGACTCGTGCAGGTGTTGGTGAATCCGGCGTGGCGGCTGTTTCGTGGGCTGGTCGTCAAGGGCGGTGTGCTCGATGGCTGGCGCGGCTGGCTGTTCCA
>JAYTXT010000065.1:0-12137 GCA_043742765.1 Gammaproteobacteria bacterium
CATCCGGCGGTTCGCGCCCGAACTTGAAGGCCGCGGTGGTGGTGGCAAAGTTGCCGATGCCGAGGGCATCGAAGAAATTGAAGACGAAGCCGAGCGCTACGTCGAGAAGCCCCGGTCGGTGCAAGCCACGCTCTCGCGGCCGCCTCTCAATGAGAATCCATCGCGCGATGTACCAGATTGCGAGCGCGACTAGAGCGAATAGGAGAAAGCGGGTCTCATTCAGCATGAAGTCTCTGCGTGCGTTCAGCAGCGGCCATCATGGCAGTCCGCCGGTGAGGGATTGCGCGGCTGATCTCGATCGAATAATCCACCGTATTCGCATGGGCCGCAAGTTGGTTAAGCACCGCGACGCCGAGGCTCGAAAGGCGCTCCCTTTGGGCTGACAACCGCTTGGCAAGGTCCGGGTCGAGCGGCGCTCGTCACACTCCGTTCTGCGCCGGACTTCCCGACCCACCGAGTTTTGGTACTCCGAGCATCGCCGGCCGACTATAATCCTCTCCTCGCTGCACAGGAGGATAAAAGATGGTCCGCTCGCGTCGCGAGCCACCTGGCTCAGGCAAAACAGCAAGCCGCGCGCGCCGCAACGCGGGCGCAGCCCTGTCGATACCGCGCCGTTTTCTGCCGTCCCTGACGGCGTTGTCCGCCTTTGAGTCCGCCGCGCGTACCGGCAGTGTCACCAAAGCCGCAAGCGAACTGAGCCTGACGCAGGGGGCGATCAGCCGGCAGATCAGCGCACTCGAGGAGCAGCTCGAAGTCCGTCTCTTCTACCGCGAGCGTCAGAAAATCCGCCTCACACCGGCGGGCCATGCCTACGTGCGTGAGATCCGTGAGGGCCTCAAGCGTATCGGCAGCGCCTCGATGAGTCTGCGTGCCAATCCGGCGGGCGGCTCACTCAGCGTGGCAGTTCCACCGGCATTCGCCGCCAAGTGGCTGGTGCCGCGCCTGCCGAAGTTCCTGCGTGCGCATGCCGACGTGACGCTCAACCTGTTGACGCGCGAGACCCCCGTCGCCTTCCAGTCGGAGCCCGTGGATGCCGTCATCCATCTCGGTGAGGATCATTGGCCAGATGTCGAACGGCTCGATATGAGCCCGCACGAAGTGCTGCCCGTCTGCAACAGGGCGCTTAAGGATCGGTATGGATTCCGGCAGCCGGCGGATCTGCGGGACGCCCCGCTCCTGCATCTCATTTCCTGGCCGGATGGCTGGGAACAGTGGCTAGGGCATCATGGCGCACCGGCTGAACAGGTCCACGGCATGCTCTTTGATCAGCTCATCACGCTGGCGGCTGCGGCCAGTGCGGGGATCGGCCTGGCACTGCTGCCGCCGCTGCTGTTCGCTGACGAGCTGAAACACGGCGAACTGGTTCCGGCGCTGCCTCTGCCGCTCATCTCAACGCTGCGCTACCGGCTGGTGTGGCCGAAGGATCGCAATGAGTACCCGCCCCTGCTTGCCTTCAAATCCTGGCTGACCGAGCAGTTCGTATCCTGAACCGACTGCATTCCGCGCAGGAATGATGTGTTGTTAATTCATCGGCCTGCGGTCAAATATTTTGGCTAGCATGTCTATTCACCATGCAAGGGGATTCGCGCAGTCACGGCCTGTGGGAGCACTCGGCTCCGCCGGCGCCCGTCACCGTGTCGCTTACTGAGTCGCTGAACTGCGATGTAGCAATCATCGGCGCGGGCTTCACCGGGCTCTCCGCGGCACTGCACCTGCGCGAAATGGGCGCAAACGTCACCGTGCTAGAGGCGGCCGAAATCGGCTTCGGCGGTTCTGGCCGCAATGTCGGCCTGGTGAATGCCGGCCTTTGGGTGCAGCCGCAGGATGTCACCCGCACCCTCGGGCCGCGGTTCGGCCCGCGCCTGGTCGCGCAGCTCGGTGATGCCCCGCGTCTGGTGTTCGAACTGATCGAGCGCCACCGCATCGGCTGCGAGGCGGTGCATAAAGGTACCTTGCACTGCGCCGTGGGCGAGGCGGGATTTCGTGAAATTGAGGAACGCGCGAGGCAGTGGCAGAGCCTCGGTGCACCCGTGGAGCTGCTGGATGCGGCGGCGACCGCGGCCAAGGTTGGGTCCCGAGCTTATCAGGGCGCCCTGCTCGACCGACGCGCCGGCACGATTCAGCCCCTAGCCTACGTCCGCGGACTCGCTGCCGCAGCCCTGGCTGCGGGGGCACGCCTCTTCACAGCGAGCCCGGTTCTGAGCGTCGACGATGAATCGGCGCGCTGGTGCTTGAAAACGCGTCAAGGCGCCGTGCGTGCCGCTTGGGTCATCGTCGCGACCAATGCGTATTCCAGTAGCGTCTGGCCGCAGCTGCGCCAGGAAGTGGTGGCGTTACCGTATTTCAATCTCGCCACGCGTCCTTTGAGCGAGGCGCAGCGGGCCGGTATCCTGCCGGAGCGACAGGGCATATGGGACACGCGCCAGGTTCTTTCATCTCTGCGCTTCGACGCGCAGCACCGCCTGGTGTTTGGCAGCGTGGGCGCGCTGCGTGGTGCGGGCCTGGCGATCCATCGCAACTGGGGCCGGCGAGCTCTCGGCCAGCTGTTTCCGGCGCTGCGCGGCATTGAGTTTGAACACGAATGGTACGGTCGGATCGGCATGACGTCCGACGCCATACCGCGCTTTCACCCGCTGGCCCGAAACACCGTCGCTATTAGCGGCTACAACGGCCGCGGTATCGCGCCGGGAACCATGTTTGGCCGTGACATGGCGCGGCTGGTGGCCGGCAAGATCGGCGTGGCCGACCTGTCTCTGCCGGAAACGGCAGTGACGGCGCCCGGATTTCGGGTGCTGCGCGAATCTGCCTATGAAATCGGCTCGCAGCTTGTGCATTGGGCGGGCGCGCGATTCTAAGGCGCACTCGCATTGCGGAGCATGCCGGAGGGTTCGATTTGGAACTGGCAGGAAAATCCTGGGGCGTATGACCGACCTGACGGCACAGATGATCGCGATACTGAGGCGCAACGGCCGTGCGTCTTACTCGGAAATTGCCCGGGAGCTGGGCACCAATCGTGACCATGTCGCGAGCCGTATCAACCCGCTCATCGAGAGCGGACAGCTGCGCATCGTCGCCGGCGTGCACCCTCGCCTGCTGGGACTCACCACCACGGCGCACCTGTCGATCAAGGCGGACGGTGATCTCGGCGAAGTCACCGCCGCACTCGAGAAATTCGAGGATCCGGTGCTGATCTCGGTGGTGTCGGGAACGTTCCAGATTGTGGTCGAGCTGCAGGTGCGCAGCCTCACCGAACTGCGCACACAGGTGCGTGCGATCCGGTCCGTTCCCGGCGTCCGCGAGATACTGGTGCACATCTACGAACAGATCCTCAGCAGCTTCTTTGTAGGGCGCGAGCCCGACTCGCACACGCGCCTCGGCGAGATCGACATCAACATCGTCAACCGGCTGCTGCGCGACGGTCGGGCCAACTTTGCCGACATCGCCGAAGTCGTCGGACTGTCCGTGAGCGGCTGCCGCACGCGCGTGCGGCGGCTGCTCAAGTCCGGCGTGGTTCAGATCGGCGCCATCAAGCAGCGCTCGGACATGCTCAACGACTTGCTGTTCGGCATTGGCGTCGCCATCCGCGGCGACGAGCAGCCGGCGATCGAAGCGATCAACGCCAGCCCCGGGCTGGAATTCATCGCCCGCACGGTGGGGCGTTTCGACCTAATCACGACCGTGGAATTCAGAACCCTGCGGGAATTCAATCTGCTGATATCGCAGCTCAGGGCATTGCCCACCGTGACTTGTTGCGAACAGTGGCTGCATATGAGGATCGTACGCGAGCAATACTTCCGGGCCGTCACACAGATCAATCAACCCTAGACCAGCACCGGACCGCGCGCCACACGGTGCGCAGACTGCCTGGCAGCAAAACCCGCAGAGAACAGATTCTCTAGGCGGCGAAGGCCAAGTGCGACCGAATCGCGTACCATCAATTTTTTTGGACCACGTCATGATCGCTAAGTTACATCGTACTGCAATTTTGGCGCTGCTGATGCTCGCAGCCGCGGCAGGCATGGCGCGCGCGCAAACGCCCGCGGAGGAAGTCGACTGGCCCGCCTACGGCGGAGCTCCGGGCGCAGCCAATTATTCGGCGCTGAGCGATATCAACACCGCTAACGTCACACAGCTGAGGCTGGCCTGGCAGTGGCAGACGGGCGAGGCGCCGCGGAAGGATTTTGGAACGTCACCGGGCATGTTCGAAACCACGCCCATCGTCATCGACGGCGTCATGTATCTGAGCACGCCGTACAACCGTATCGTCGCGCTCGACCCGGCCACGGGAAAGGAATTCTGGAGCTACGACCCGCGCCCCTACGCCGAAGGGCAGGTAGCCAATGGCACCGGCTTCGTTCACCGCGGCGTCGCGGCGTGGCGCGACCCGAGGACGCACGAGCTGCGTATCGTATTCGCGTCTCGTTACCGCCTGTATGAACTGGATGCGCGCAGCGGCAAGCCACTCGCGGGCTTTGGGCGCAATGGCATTGTGAATCTACTCGATGGGCTGCAATGGCCCGTGAATCCCAAGCATTTCACCAACACGTCCCCGCCGATCGTCTACCGCAACCTGATCATCGTCGGCAACGGTGTGGCCGATCGGCTGATCTATCGGCGCGACCCGCCCGGCGACGTGCGTGCCTACGATGCGCGCAGCGGACAGCGGGTGTGGAGTTTTCATACGGTGCCGCGAGATGGCGAATTCGGCGCCGGCACCTGGGGCAAGCATTCAAACCGCCTTACCGGTCACACCAACGTGTGGGCGCCGATGAGCATTGATTCACGGCGAGGCTTGTTGTTTTTGCCGGTGAGCACCCCGAGCAACGACTTCTACGGCGGTAATCGCCCGGGCGACAACCTATTCGCCGATTCGATCGTGTGTCTGGACGCAAATACCGGCAAGCGCCGTTGGTACCGACAGCTCGTGCACCATGGATTGTGGGACTACGATACTCCCGCCGCGCCGTCACTCGTGCAAATCGTGCAATCCGGAAAATCGATCGATGCGGTGGTGCAGCTGACCAAGCAGGGCTTCGTGTTCGGATTCGACCGCGTGAGCGGCGTACCGCTGTGGCCTATCGAGGAACGCGCAGCGCCTGCGAGCGAGGTGCCGGGCGAGCAGGTTTCCCCGACCCAGCCGGCACCCGTCGGTCCGCCGATACTGGCTCCGCAAGGTGTCACCCTGGACGATGCGACCGATCTGACGGCGGAACTGCATGCCGAGGCGGTTGCCGTGCTGCAGCGCCTACGCATCGGACCGCTGTTTACGCCGCCTAGCATGCAAGGAACGCTCATCCGGCCCGGATTGCTAGGCGGCGCCGATTGGGGCGGCGGCGCCTTCGACCCCGATACCGGTATTCTGTACGTCAAGGTCAACAACGATCCCGCGCTCGTCTATCCGGATATCACCGATGCACAAGGCAACGTGCCGGAGGTCGGCCCGAACGACACTGGCGATGAGTCCGTGTTATTGCACCACCGTATACCGCTACTCAAACCTCCCTATGCCTACTTGGACGCCGTGGATTTGAACGCTGCTCATATGCGCTGGCAGGTGCCCTTCGGCGACAACGAATCCGTGCGCAACAATGTGGCGCTTAAAGACGCGAAGCTGCCTGCGGCGTTGGGCGCCGTTGGATCGGCCGGGGCGATCGTCACGCGGGGCGGGCTCGTGTTCGTTGGCGGTGGCGATGCGGTATTTCACGCCGTCGACAAGCGCAGCGGCGCCGATTTATGGCGCTATTCCACGGGCGGGGGCGCCAAGACCAACGGCACGCCAATGACGTATCGCGTTGGAGGCCGCCAGTTCGTGGTTATCGCCGTCGGCGGTCCGGGACCCGGCGCGGTCTTACTTGCCTTTGCGCTCGGCGCGCAATCGGACGGCGCCGCGCCCTCAGCGGTCGCGCTGCCTGAGGGCCACGGTGGTGCGCTCGTCGAGCAAGCCTGCTCGCAGTGTCACTCGCTCGATACGCTCATTCGCAAGCGCCTCAATCGCAAACAATGGGAAGCCCAAATCGATGCGATGGTCGCTCGAGGGGCAAAGCTCTCCGATGCCCAGTTCGAGGAAATCGCGGCCTATCTTGCCGCGCATTTCGGTGTGGAACCGGGGGACTGATCTGCCTCCCGCAAATCGCCGACAATATGCGTGTCACCGTCAGTGCTTGGGCACGCGGCTCGCCACGACCCCGGCCCACTTATAGACCACACCACCGCGCATGACGAACACCACACGCCGTACGGCCGTCAGGTCCTTCAGAGGGTCACCGTCCAGCGCAATGATGTCGGCTTCATATCCGGGCGCGAGTTTACCGAGCTTATTCGCCATGTCCAAAGCCTCGGCCGCGACGGCATTCGCCGAGACTAGCGCCGCCATCGGCGTCTGACCGCAGCGCTGCACCCGTCCCAAGAACTCCTCGGCGTTGTGGCCGTGCGCGCCGGCCGTTGCGTCGGTCGAAAAAACCACTTTTGCGTTCGGCGTATGCACCGCCATCGTGCATACCTCGAAATCGAAATGCAGGTCGTGATCCATCATGACCATTCCTTGTTCCGTATAGTTGCCAACGCCGAGATAGCGCGCCTTGTTCGCCAGGTAGTTCTGCACGACGAGCCCCACTTGCGGGCTGATGAACGCGCCGGCGGCGACCGCGGCGTCGATGTCGGCCTGGGTCGTGTAGGTTGCGTGCTCGATCTCGCGGCATCCCGCGCGAGCCGCTGCCCCAACTTGGGACCGGTAAGCATGCACCATGGAACGCAGGCCCACAGCCCGCGCCTCATCGCACAGAATGCGCAACTGCTCCTCGGTGAACGTCGGCAGAGCGCCCACACGCTCGCTTGAAGAGGCAAAGATCTTGATCAAATCCGCGCCCTGCTCCTTGCGCGAGTGTACGGCCGCAATGAGTTCCTCGCGCGTAGTCTTGCTGTCGCCTTCGATCGGGGCCAGGGAGGTCAGCACCCGGGGACCGGGAAAGCCGTGGTCGCGAATCGCATCGCGCAGCGGTTTTTCGGTGGGGTCGCCGACGCTTTGCACGGTGGTGAAACCACCCATCAAGGTATCCCACGCGGCGCCCGCGATGCCCATCGCGGCCTCGAGCGGTAACTCCGTCTCCGTGGCTATGCGGCCCGTGCGGTCAAAATGCATTGCCAGATGCACATGCGTGTCGATCCACCCCGGCATCACCGTGTAGCCGCGCAGATCGATGACGGCGCCATCATCCGGGCGTGCGTCGAGCGTAGTGATCCGGCCGCCGGCAACGCCGATGCGGGCATTGCGCAACGTGCCACCGTGGCCGTCGAGAGCATGGGCGGTCAGGAGGATCACCGGTTGCGCGGGCGGCGGCGGCGGCACAGGCGCTACTTGGGCTGCTATTTGGGTGGCGCCGAACAGGGCCGCGATCGGCAAAAGAGCATGAAATTTTCGCACGGCATCAACCTCTCAAGCTGGATGTGGACAAATCGTGGAGCTTGCAATGTGATCAGCCGAGCGCAGAGTCAGCGCGGCGAAGGTGAGCGTACCATTTGTGCATCCGCCCGTCGGCAGGGTGGGCGAACCAACCACGAACAAATTCTCATGATCGTGCGTTCGCCCGAAACTGTCGGTGACGCTGGTGGCTGGATCCTTGCCCATGCGGCAGCCGCCGCCCGGGTGATCCCAATACTGGCCGATATCCAGCGGACCCATCGCGCCGCCATTGTTGCGCGCCATGCGCGCAAACACGCTGCGAATATGCTCGATTGTGCTCTCTCGCCGGGCAAGCGAGGACGCATCGCCGCGATGCGCGATCTTCGGCAGCGGATCCCCATGGCGGTTCTTCTTCGAAGGATCCAGCGTCAGCTCGCTCGCGCGGTCCGGCTGCACCTCGTAGTACGCGCGCACGCGTGCGGTGGCGCGCCGCGTGCGCGCGCGCCAGTCGGCGAGCAGCGCATCCCCCAGGAGCAACTTTCCTGAATCATCACGCAGCCGCGCCTCCCGGTTCACCGTACTCTCCCACACTCGCAGGTCATGGCGCACGAAGGGCTTGCTCTTGTCGGCGCGGAAGAACTGCCGCGAAATCAGACTGTGCTGCTCGTTCATGCCGGGATAAACATCGGCATCGAGTTCGACCTGCGTTTGCACGAAGGCATGTCCGGTCATGTACTTGCCGACGAGGCCTGAAGAATTCGCGATCCCATTCGGGAAGCGGGAGGAAGCGGAGAGCAGCAGCAGATGCGAGCTCCAGGCGTACCCCGAGGCGATCACGAAAGTCTTGGCGCGGTACTCCACCGGTTCATCCTGTCGGCCGCGATGCACGCCGTGCGCCGCTTCGATTTTCGGTGATGCTCCGCCACCCTTGGCTGCGGTGAGCTTGCGCACCAGGGTACGATCGTGCAGCGTGATCGCTTTGGACTTGAGCAAGTGCTTGAAGGTAAAGTCCGGCGCATAGCGCGCCTGCGTGGGGCACACCTCGCAGGTGTCGCAGCGCTGGCATCCGCTGCGCCCGCCATAGGGTCGAGTGTTCTTCGCCTGCGGCGTGCCCCAGAAGAGAATACCGCTCTTTTCCGCCCAGTCCTTCAACTGCAGCAAATTCCAGGACAATGGCATCCCGGACATCGGATAAGGTTCCGATCGGGCGTCCTCGGACAGCGGGCTCGGTTCACCGGACACGCCGATGCGCCGCTCCGCCTCGCAGTAATAACGCTCCAGTTCGGTCCAGTCGAGCGGCCAATCGACGGCCAGTCCGAACATCGACTGAAGTCGAGTATCCTCTTCCGAAAAGCGATTGGTCACCCCGCCCCAATGCATCGCGGACCCGCCCACAACCATGGAGCGCGAAATGATGCCCTCCGCCGATTGGTCCGCAATGAAATCGCCAGGCCACGGATTTTCGCCGTACTCGAGCATGCGTTTGCGATTGACCCAGCGCTTGTCGGTATCGAACGCGCGATCGCCAGCCTCAACGACCATGATCGACGTGCCCGGACACTGCTCCGACAGTTTCCACGCCAGCATCGCCGCCGAGATTCCGCCGCCGATGATGCAGACGTCGGATTCGTAACGCTCTTTCACTGCGCGTCTGCCCCGCGCGCCAAGACCGGCGGCCGCTTGTCCGACTCCAGCAGGCCTCGACAAGCGAAGCGCCCGATGATACGCCCGTAGGCTAGATCATTGGCATCGGGGCTGTGGAAGTAGTGGGTCATCAAGTCGGTCGCGATGTGTCCGCCGTCGGGCAGCGCGGGAAGCCCTTTCACGCTCGCGGCAACCACCGCTTCGGCCACGGCGCGCTGTTGATCCACCAGGGACGCCGAGGCAAAAGCGCCCCCGCTTCGCCGATCCAGATCATCCAGTTGCCACGCGTAGTGATCGGTGGGGAATGGCGGCAATCGACTTAGCTTCGAACTGCCGTACTCGTGGTCGGCTTCCGCTCCGGCGCGGTAGTCGCGCACCCAGTCCATGAACCGATCGGCAGCGCGCGTGCATCCATCAGCACCGATTTCGCGAGGCAACACAGCCCCGGCAAGAGCTCTTACCCGCGCCGTATGCGCACCGCCAAATACAGCCTGCGCCGCGGCCTTGCGGCCGACTGTCCCCCAGGCAATGAGAGAGGAAAGAATGTGCAGAACCGTACGTCGCCGAACCATGAATGCTTATATGAACGCCAGCCTTTGGGCGAGTGTTGTGATCGATCTGGCATGACAGGTGGTTGCAGTCTCTAATCCGACCTGTATTGCCATCACGAGTGCTTCACTCGCGCAACTTAAGTGGTTGGTTCCTCCTGTTAAGTGAGTACAGGGCTGGAGCAGGCAGAGCGTTGCTCCAGCGGTGCGAGCAATTTTGTTTGACGATCACGTGACCCCGGCTCTTTGGTTTGGGGCTCCTGCCGGTCGGGAGCCGGCATGCCTCGAATCTCGGCTGAGACGGAACATCAGCACCGCCGCACGCTTGCCTTGGCGGTTGATGCTGCGCAGGTCAACAGTCTCCTCAGGCGTGTGATCGCCGCTGCTGACAGTACCTAGCCCTGCGAGCCCATCGACATCCTGCGCCACGAAGGAGATATCCCCCGCCCCACGCATCACAGGATCGAGTTCGGGCATCGGGGGCAGCCCAAGGTCCGCGTTTACCCCGTTCAGCTGCGCAAGTAGCGCCCGATTGCCTGCCGTGGGCGCCATCGGTGGGTAGCTCTCTCCGAACACAATCTCCGCCGTTGTCTCCGGGGCACCGCGTGCAACGATGGTCTGCATCCTCTTGCGGACGCGCTCGGCCTGTTCTCCCGTCAGGGCACGGAAATCGCCGTTGGCCATCGCTATGCTCGGGATGATGTTGGTCTTGCCGGTGGCACTGACACCAGTCGCGTCGGCGTTGAACGAGACGCTGGCACCCCCGGCGATAACACCGAAGTTGAACGTGAGATTCGGCTCCGGCAACTCGGCACGGAATGCGGAGATGATGCGCGCGAGCTCGAAGATCGCACCATCGCCGACGCCCGGGCTGAAGATTCCGCTCGAGTGAGCGGCCACGCCATGGGTCGTGATAACGTAGCTTCCAAAAGATCGCCTCGCAATGGATCCCATGTCCTGACCGTGCAGCACGACCAGCCCTTCGAAGTCGAGGGCGACGTCGGCGCGCTTTCCGGCAGCGATCAAATCGCCCCGCGCGATGGTGAGCGGGGTGCCGGCATCCTCCTCATCTCCCGTCAATACAACCTCAATATTCGCATTGCGCAGCGCACCGGCCGTGCGCATCGCGCGCAGGGCGGCCAGCATGACCACGACACCCCCCTTGTCATCGCTGGCGCCAGGGCCATTCGCGAAATCTCCCTTGCGGACAAATCTTTGGAACGGCGAGTCGGGTTCGAACACCGTGTCCATGTGCCCGATCAGAAGCAGTCGCTTCGCCCCAAACCGGCCCTGATGACTCGCGATCAGGTGTCCCGCGCGCCCCGCCGCCGCCATAGGCTTCCAGACAACCGTGAAGCCCAGAGATTCAAACTGGGGCCGTAACAGGGCGCCGACCCGCGTTACCCCCGGCAGGTTGTGCGTCCCGCTATTTACGTTGACGAGCTGTTCGAGGAAATCGAGCGCCCAGGACTGCTGGTCATCGACCGCCGCAGCGGTCTTGCGCTCCTGTTTGGACACTGTGGCCGTGACGGGCATGGCCGTCAACGCGCACAAGAGAACCGCCACCGCGCACCTCACATGCCACCTGCTAATCGGTCCATCGCCGGATGTTTACATGTCACGAGCAATCTCGACAATTGGAAAAGAAATCGGACGGGCGTCGGCGCTCACTACGCTGAGCTAAGGGCTCGAACAAATGAGCCCCGGAAAAACCAACGGGACTGAACCCGAAATTGGCGCTAGTGCCTGGTACGTATCACAGTAGCGGCAGCCAAGCTCGCGTGCTGAAACATTCATAGACTGGCGTTGCTTCTCACTCTACTGCAACCTCCCCGGGAGGCCGACGGGAGTGTGAGGCTTGCTCATACGCATACGCAAAGCCGATGAGCTTGAAATCGCTCCAGGCTGTACCGACAATCGTTAAACCTACGGGCAGGCCGTGCACGAGTCCCATCGGCACTGTCACGCGCGGGTAACCGGCCGCCGCTGCCAGATCCGTAAAGCTTCCGCCTCCGCCACCGTAGTAGCTGACAGCAAGGTAGTCGATCAATGGCGCGGGGCCAGCGGTGGGGGCGATGAGTGCATCCAGATGGTCTTTGTTGAGTGCCGCATCAATACCCTCGGGGCCCGCGAGCCGCCGAGTGCGCTCGAGCGCATCCCGATATGTGGTATCAGTGAGTGGGCCACTATGCTGCGAAGTTATAAATTCATCCTGCCCGAAGTAGGGCATCTCGGCTGAGGCATGCTGTGCATCGAAGGCGATGAGCCCCGCGAGATCCTTGGGACCCGGGCCACGGCGGTTCGCTAAATAGCGCGCGATACCGTCCTTGAATTCGTACTCATCGACTAGATCAATATCATCCCCGAGTTTTCCCTTCGTCGAAATGCCGACCGGATCGATCACCACCGCGCCTTGTGCGCGCAGGGTCGCGAGCACGCGATCGAGGAGTTCATCGACACCGGGGTTGAAGCCTGCATACTGGCGCAGCACGCCGATGCGTGCGCCCTTGAGGCTGCCGGCCTTCAGCGCAAGTCGGAAGTCCGGT
>JAYTXT010000066.1:0-5529 GCA_043742765.1 Gammaproteobacteria bacterium
AGTGCGCCCGCTCCTCGATTTCATCGGTGCTGCCACGCGCAGCCTGATCCGCTAGCGCTGCGCGCGCTGATGGCACGCGCGCTGCGCATCGGGGTGGTAGCGGGTGAAACCTCCGGCGACCAGCTCGGCGCGGCGCTGATCGGCGCGCTGCGCGCACGCGCCCCGGGAATCGAGGTGCGAGGTGTGTGCGGACCGGCGATGCAGGCAAGCGGCTGCAAAGCGCTCGCCGATGCGCACCAGCTGGCGGTCATGGGCCTGGTCGAGGTGCTCGCGCATCTGCCGCGGCTGATCCGGCTGCGTCGCCGGCTGCGGCGCGAATTCCTCGCCTGGCGGCCCGACGTGTTCATAGGCATCGACGCCCCGGAATTCAACCTCGGCCTGGCCGCGCAGCTGCATGCAGCGGGGCTGAAGACCGTCCAGTACGTGAGTCCGCAGGTGTGGGCCTGGCGCGCACGGCGGGTGCGCAGCATCGCCCGCGCCTGCGACCTGGTGCTGTGCCTGCTGCCCTTTGAACCCGCTTTCTATGCGCGGCACACGGTCCGGGCCCAATTCGTCGGTCACCCGCTCGCCGATCAGATACCGCTGGACGTCGATCGGGCCGCAGCCCGGCGCGCGCTCGGGCTCGCGGCCGAGGCCACCGTGGTGGCGTTGTTGCCCGGCAGTCGCGCCGGCGAGGTCACGCGCCTGGGTCCCGATTTCGTCGCAGCGGCGCGCGCGCTGGCGCAGCGGCTTCCGGGGGTGCAGTTCATCGCGCCGATGGCCTCGCCGCCCATGCGGGCGCTATTCGAACGCAGCGCTGCGGCCGACGGCACCGGCGCCGCGCGCATCCGCATGCTCGACGGGCAGGCGCGCCTCGCCCTGCAGGCCGCGGATGTCGCCCTGGTCGCCTCCGGCACGGCGAGCCTGGAGGCGCTGTTGTGCCGTTGTCCGATGGTGGTCGCTTACCGCTTTTCTGCGGTGACGGGATTTCTGGTGCGCGCCCTGCGCATGATGAGAATTCCGCATTTTTCACTTCCCAACCTGCTGGCGGGCGAATCGCTGGTGCCGGAGTTTCTGCAACATGCGGTGAGCGGACCGCGGTTGGCTGCGGCCTTGCAGGCGCAACTCGACGATGCGCCGCGGCGGGCGATGCTCAGCACACGGTTCCGCGCCATCCACGCCAGTCTGCGCCAGGATGGCGCGGCCCGGGCCGCCGACGCGGTGCTCGAATTGATCGCTGCGAGCTGATGTTGGGGCTGTTGCTGGCCGGTGTGGATGAGGCCGGCCGTGGACCGCTCGCCGGCCCGGTAGTCGCCGCCGCAGTGATGCTGGACCCGGAGCGGCCGATCGCGGGGCTGCGCGACTCAAAAAAACTGAGTCCGCAGCGCCGGGCGCAGCTGGCCTTGCTGATCCGAGAGCGCGCCATTGCCTTTGGCGTCGGCGTCGCCACGCCTGGGGAAATCGACACCCTCAACATCCTGCAGGCCACGCTCCTGGCTATGCGCCGCGCGCTGCAGGCGCTGCCGGTCCGGCCCAGCCACATCATTATCGACGGTAACAAGGCACCGCATCTTTCTGATCTGTTTGGAGATTGCCAGATCGAAACCCTGGTGCGTGGCGACGATCTGGTGCCGGCGATCAGCGCGGCGTCCATAATTGCCAAGACCTGGCGCGATGCGCGCATGGCCGAACTTGACCTGCAATATCCCGGTTTCGGCCTTGCGCAGCACCGAGGATATCCCACCGCAGCTCATCTTGCGGCGCTGGCGCGCCTGGGGCCGTCACCGATTCATCGGCGGAGCTTCGCTCCGGTAAGATCACTCCTACCTCATGACAGCGAACTTCGTACACCTCCGGCTGCACACTGAGTTCTCGCTCGTCGACAGCGTCGTGCGCGTCGATGAACTCGTGGAGGCGGTGGCCGCAGCGCTCATGCCCGCGGTCGCAGTGAGCGATGCGGACAATCTCTTCGCGATGGTGAAGTTTTACCGCGCGGCGCTCGCGCGCGGCGTGCAACCCATCATTGGCGTCGATTTGCGGATCAGGGAGGGCGCCGATCCGCAGGGACCTTCGCGCCTCACGCTGTTGTGCCAGAACCTGGCCGGGTACCGCAACCTCACGCGACTGGTCTCGCGCGCCTGGCTTGAGGGACAGGTCAAGGGCCAACCACTGATCGAGCGCAGCTGGTTGACGAGCGCCACCACCGAGGGGCTCATTGCGCTCTCCGGGGCGCAACAGGGCGACCTGGGCCGCGCGCTGCAGCAGGGGCGTGTGGCGCAGGCGGAGCAAGCGCTCGGGGCCTGGCTGGCGCTATTCGGCGATCGTTTCTACATCGAGGTGCAGCGTATCGGCGCGCCCGGCGAGGACACTTACCTGCCCGCCGCGTTGGCACTGGCGGCCGCACGCGGCGTGCCGGCGGTGGCCACCAACGACGTGCGCTTTCTCGCCCCCGGGGATTTCGAAGCCCACGAGGCGCGCGTGTGCATTCACGACGGCACCCTGTTGGCCGATCCGGCGCGGCCGCGCCGCTACACGCCGCAGCAGTTCCTGCGCACCCCGGAGCAGATGCGCGAGCTGTTTGCGGAAACCCCGGCGGTGCTCGCCAATAGCGTCGAGATCGCGCGCCGCTGCAGCCTGATGCTGCGGCTGGGTGAGGCCCGGCTGCCAGTGTTTCCGGTACCGGAAGGCATGACCCCGGAGCGGCAGCTGCGCGCGGCCGCGAGCACAGGGTTGGCCGCGCGCCTCGCGGCCGCGGCACCGGCCGCGGGCGGCGCGGACCGCTACCAGGAGAGGCTGGCCTCGGAGCTCGAAGTGATCTGCCCGATGGGCTTCGCCAGCTACTTCCTGATCGTCGCTGATTTCATCGACTGGGCGCGCAATAACGGCGTACCGGTCGGGCCAGGGCGTGGGTCGGGCGCCGGGTCGCTGGTGGCCTACGCGCTGCGCATCACGGACATCGACCCGCTGCGCTACGACCTGCTGTTTGAACGGTTCCTCAATCCCGAGCGTGTCTCGATGCCGGATTTCGACATCGACTTCTGCATGGTAGGGCGCGACCGGGTGATCGAGTACGTGGCCGCCAAGTACGGGCCTGAACGCGTATCGCAAATCATAACCTACGGAACCCTCGCCGCCAAAGCCGTGGTGCGCGATGTCGGGCGCGTGCTCGGCCACCCGTACGGGATGGTCGATCGCATCGCCAAGCTCGTGCCCTTCGAGCTCGAAATGACGCTTGACAAGGCGCTCGAGAAGGAGCCTGAACTCAAGCGGCTGTATCGCGACGACGAAGAGGTGCGCACGCTCATCGACATGGCGCGCTCGCTCGAGGGCCTGACGCGCAATGCCGGCAAGCACGCCGGCGGCGTGGTGATTGCGCCCTCGGTGCTCACGGATTTCGCGCCGCTCTACTGCGAGGAAGGTGGCGCCAACGTCGTCACGCAGTTCGACAAGGATGACGTCGAGGCCGCCGGGCTCGTCAAGTTTGACTTCCTGGGCCTGCGCACGCTTACCGTGCTCGACTGGGCGGTGCGCGACATCAACGCCGCGCGCGCCCTGCTCGGCGCGGCGCCGCTCGATCTCACGCGCCTGCCGATGGACGACGCGGCTACCGCTGCGCTCCTCAAGAGTTGCCGCACCACGGCCGTGTTCCAGCTCGAATCGCGCGGCATGAAGGACCTGATCCGCCGGCTCCAGCCCGACTGCTTCGAGGACATCATCGCGCTGGTCGCGTTGTTCCGGCCCGGGCCGTTGCAGTCGGGCATGGTCGAGGATTTCATCAACCGCAAGCACAGCCGCAACGTGCAGCCGATCGATTACCTGCACCCCGACCTGCAGCAGATCCTCACGCCCACCTACGGTGTGATCCTCTACCAGGAACAGGTGATGCAGATCGCGCAGGTGCTGGCCGGCTATACGCTCGGCGGCGCCGACTTGCTGCGGCGCGCGATGGGCAAGAAGAAACCGGAGGAGATGGCCAAGCAACGCAGCGTGTTCATCGACGGCGCGGTGGCCCGGGCGGTGCCGCGCGCCCGTGCCGAGCACATCTTCGACCTGATGGAAAAGTTCGCGGGCTACGGCTTCAACAAATCGCACTCGGCCGCGTACGCGATGCTGGCCTGGCAGACCGCCTACCTGAAGGCGCATTACCCCGCGGCGTTCATGGCTGCCGTGCTGTCGGCGGACATGGACCGCACCGACAAGGTGGTGACGCTCATCGATGACTGTGCGCTCGTGGGGCTTACGGTGTTGCCGCCGGATGTGAATGCCTCGGGTCACGCTTTTGCTGTTGCCGACGCGATCACCATTCGCTACGGCCTGGGCGCGGTCAAGGGTGTGGGGCGTACCGCGGTCGACGCGCTGGTCGAGGAACGTGCGGCGCGCGGACCGTTCGCGAGCCTCGAAGACCTCTGTCACCGCGTTGACCTGCAGCGCGTCAACCGCCGCGTGCTCGAGGCGCTGATCCGCTCCGGCAGCTGTGACACGCTTGGCAAGAATCGCGCCGCACTGATGGAACGGCTTGGCGTCGCCATGCAGGCCGGTGAGCAGACCGCCCGCACCGTGGAAGCCGGGCAAAACGATTTCTTCGGGTTGCCGCAGGCAGCGGCAGGCGAGGTGGTGCGTGCCGCGGCCACCGAACCGGTGTGGAGCGAGGCACAGCGCCTGGCGGGCGAACGCGAGACGCTCGGCCTGTACCTGACCGGTCACCCGATCGCGCGATTCGAGCGCGACCTGGCGCAACTGGTCGGCGTACGCATCCGCGACCTGGCCGGCGAGGCGCGGCCAGCGGGCGGCGAGGGCGAACGCTGGGGCGAGGCGCGCAAGGTGAGTGCCGCGGGCCTGATCCTCGAGATCCGCAGGCGCGGCACGCGCGTCAATTTCGTGCTCGATGACCGCAGCGGGCGCATCGAAGTCGGCTTGAGCGAGGAGACGCACCAGCGCTTCCGCGAGCTGGTGGTCAAGGACGAGCTGGTGCTGGTCGAGGGGAGCCTGCGGTTCGATGAATTCTCCGATGCCTGGCGCATCCAGGCGCGCAACCTCCAGTCGCTTGCGGCCGTCCGCGAGCGGGCGGCGCGTCGCATCCTGCTCGAGTGGCCGCAGGCGGGCGATCAGCGCGAACTGCTCGCGGCGCTGGGCGAGCTGCTCGCAAGCTCGCTTGGCGGGGAATGCTCCGTGGCGGTGCGGGTGACGACCAGCGAGGCGCAGGGCATCATGCTGCTGGGCGATGAATGGAAGGTGCGCGCCAGCGGCGCGCTTATCGAGCAGCTCGAGCGCCGTTTCGGCGTGGTGCGCGTGGCCTATGGGCCGGCCGGGAGCGCGAGCTCGGTGGTCTCGGCGTGAACCGCGCGGAAGGTTGCGGTAACGAACCGCGAACCGTAGGCTTGTGGGAGATGACCACGAAAGACGACATTGACGTGCGTGGCCACCGGGCGTGGAGTGGATCCTCCCGCCGGGAACGCCGTGAACCCGTCCATGGGGGCTCCGGCCGCGCCATCCTGTCGCGGACGGTTCCGAACGGGATGCCCCGCCTGCACCTGCGGGCATCACGCCACG
>JAYTXT010000067.1:0-2092 GCA_043742765.1 Gammaproteobacteria bacterium
ATCAGTGCCCGGCGCTATGAGAGCTTCCGGCGCCTGCGCCGGCTGCGCGCGGAACTTTTGGAGCGCGTGCCCTACGCGCGCCGCTAGCATCGCGGGCGCTGACGCAGGCTAGAGCGCCTGCCGACCAGCCATGGCATGCGCGAGCGTGCCGCCGTCGATGTACTCGAGTTCTCCCCCGACCGGCACGCCATGGGCGATGCGGCTGGCGTTGAGACCGCACTGGCGCACCAGTTGCGAGAGAAAATGCGCCGTGGCCTCGCCCTCGACTGTGGAGTTGGTGGCCAGGATCACCTCACGCACCTCACCCACTGCCAACAAGGCCGCGAACTCCGCGCCGCCAAGCTGCTCGGGACCGATACCATCGAGAGGCGACAGGTGCCCCATGAGCACGAAATAGCGGCCACGGTAACCGCCCGACTGCTCTATCGCCACGACGTCGGCCGGCGACTCGACCACGCACAGCAAGGTCGCGTCGCGCTGCGCGCTGGCGCAGATGTCGCACAGTTCCGACTCGGTGAGCATGCGGCAGCGCCGGCACCGGCCCACCCGCTCGAGCGCCCGCTGCAGCGAACCCGCCAGCGTCTGCGCGGCGGGACGCGCGTCCTGCAGCAGGTGAAAGGCCATGCGCTGCGCGCTCTTCGGACCCACGCCCGGCAGCGCACGGAGCGCCTCGATCAGGGCAGCGAGCGCGGGTGAATGCTGCATGAGTGTCTACAGGCCCTAAAACGGCAGCTTCATGCCGGGCGGCAGCTGCAGGCCACCCATCAGGCTCGCCATCTTGGCCTGGCTGGCCGCCTCCAGCTTGCGCACGGCGTCATTGAACGCCGCGGCCAGCAGATCCTCGAGCATCTCGCGATCGTCGCCAAAGGCGCCCGCTTCGATCTGCACGCGGCGCGCCTCGTGGCGGCCGTTGATCGTGATCTTCACCATGCCGCCACCTGATTCGCCGCTCACCTCGAGCTGCGCAATCTCGGCCTGCGCCCGCTGCATGTTGGCCTGCAGCGCCTGCGCCTGTTTCATCATGTTGCCAATGCCACCGCTCATGCGTGTACTCCGTGAGTATGTGTCTAGGCCGGACGACGCGAGCGCACCGAATCGGGATTCACCGTGGCGCCGAACCGCTCCTGCAACGAGCGCACAGTCGGTTCGGCTGCCAGCGCCGCGCGGGCCGTTGCCAGCGTCTCCTGCGTGGCCCGCTCTTCCGTCTGCGCCGGCGTTTCGGCAGCGCCCCCGCCCAGGCTGATCTCGACCCGCACCGTCTCGCCCAGGTACTTGCTCAGGGCCTGCGCCAGTTTGTCTTCGCGGCCGCGCGTGCGGGCGGCGGCATTGCGCGGGTCGAGCGTCAGTCGCAGCAGCCCGGGCTCGCGCGCCAGCAACGAGCAGTTGAGCGCCAGCATCTTCGCCGGTCCGTCCAGATCGAGCGCCGGCACCATCGCGCTCCACTCGCCGGCGGCGACGGTCGAGGTCGCGGGCAGCGCAACGAGCGGGCTTGGCGCCGGTGGCGGCGGCGCCGCAGCGCGGCCTTGCCCGGCGGACTCCGGCCGGAATGCCAGCATGCGGATCAAGGTCATGCGAAAACCGGTGCGCGGATCGGGCGCGAGCGCCAGATCCCGCCGCCCCATGATCGCCGTCTGGTAGTAGAGCTGCACGTCCTCGGCGGCGATGCGCGCGGCCAGCTCGCTCACCCGCGGCATCGAAAAAAGCTCGTCGCCCGCGTAACCCGGCACCAGCTGGTGCAGCGCGATGCGCTCGAGGAGCGCCGCCAGCTGATCGAGGATCTGCCCATAGTCCGGCGCGAATTCGGCCAGTTCCTCGGCGGCGGCGAGCACCACTTGTGGTTCGCCAGCCGCGAGCGCCGCAGCGATGCGTTCGACGTGATCGCGTGTCACGGTGCCGAGCATGGCGCGCGCTTCGGCCTCGCGCGCCGCGCCGTTACCGAAAGCCAACAGCTGGTCGAGCAGCGACAGCGCGTCGCGCATGCTGCCGTCGGCGGCCTGCGCCAGCAGCTGCAGCGCCGCGGCGTCGTAGGCCAGCTGCTCCGCGTCGAGGATCTGCGCCAGGCGCGCACTGATCAGCGGCACCGGCAGCCGCT